>NZ_JAGGPD010000228.1 GCF_018613995.1 Microbacterium sp. ISL-103
GGGTGGACGGGGTACGGCCTGCGCTGGCAGCCGGGCGTTGCGCTGCGCTTCCTTCTGGTCGCCGTTGAGACGGCGTTCCCGGCCGTGCGCGGCATCCTCGCCTCGCTGGCGCCCGACTCGCATGCAGATGTCTTCCTCGAGTGCGACGACCCCGCCGATGACATCGTCACGGTGCATGCTCCCGACAACGCGCACATCCGTGTCGTCAGTCGAGCGACCGGTGACGAGGCCGGCGTCGAAGGTGCGCTGCGGGAATGGGCCGACGAGCGGCAGGGCGCGCTGCGCGATGACTCCGACCTCTATGTGTGGCTGGCGGGCGAGTCGGGCGTAACCACGCGCATCCGACGCCACCTCACGGCTGAGGCGGAGATCGCGAAGGATCGCGTGTCCTTCCTCGGATACTGGAAGGTCGGAGGACCGCTCGTCGGGTGAGACGGCGTCACTCAGCGACTATGCCGCGGTCTCCCGCACGGACGGCCGTGTGAGTCGCGGGATTAGTGACGGCGTGCTCTCGCGGTAGGCGATGTAGTCGGCGCGGTCGCCCCACTTCTTCTCGGCGCGAGCCTCGAGCAGCGGGATTCCGCTGACCCGGGTGAGCAGCAGGATCACGAACAGCGGCGAGAGGAGTGCGACCCACTGCCATCCGGCCAGCACGGGTGCTGCGGTCAGGAAAACGCCCACCCAGATCACGATCTCGCCGAAGTAGTTGGGGTGGCGCGAGCGCGACCACAGTCCGGTGCGGATGAACTCGTGCTTGTTGGCCGGGTCGGCGCGGAATGCAGACTTCTGCGCGTCGGCGACGATCTCGATCACCATGCCGAGCGCCCACACGACGAGTCCCACGATGGTCAGCCACCCGATGGGGGCTCGCGATTCGGCATCCGTGCTGATCGCGATCCATGCCGCGGCTGCCGTGATCGACACCCACGCACCCTGGATCACCCACACCTGCAGGAAGCGCACGGGCGATCCCTTGATCTCGTCGAAGCGTCCGTCGGATCCCGCCTTGTGCACGCGCATCGCCAGGAACGACCCGAGACGGGCGGCCCACAGGATCACCATCGCCGCGAGGATCCAGCTGCGTGCGTCGGGCATCGGCGTCAGCAGTACGAGAGCGACCGAGATGGCGAGGAAGGTGAGGCTGCCGGTGAGGTCGAAGAACCGCTCGGTGCGCAGGATCATCGCCGGGATGAACGCGAGGATCTGAATCGCGAAGGCGGCGGCGACGGCGATCGCGAACAGCGGGATGCCGCCGAGCGTCGCACCGCCCTGGCTGCCGGCGAGTGCGACGAGGGCTCCGATGACGAGCGCGACGACGATCGCGATCAGCGAGGAACCCGAGGACTTGGGCGTGGTGGGAGTGGGGGAGGACATGGTGTTCTTTCCGGTTCTCAGAGGTACAGGTCTTCGACGGTGACGGCTGCGCGATCCAGCACGACGCTCCGCTTGAGCTTCATGGTCGGGGTGACGAGGCCGCGATCTTCGAGGTCCGCGAAGACCACGCTGAAACGGCGCACCTGCTCGCTGCGTGCCACGAGCGCATTGGCGGCATCGACCGCCCGCTGCAGGTGGGCGCGGAGCGCCGGGTCGGTCACGGCCCGGATGTCGGGCTGCGGGGGCATGGGGATGTCGACGCCTTCGGCATCCGCCCATGCCTGGGTCTGCTCGGGGTCGAGAACGAGAAGGGCCGAGAGGTAGGGCTTGCTCTCGCCCACCATCACCGCATGCGAGACGAGCGGGTCTGCTTCGACGGAGCGCTCCCAGCGGGTGGGCACGATCGTCTTGCCGTTCGAGGTGACGATCACGTCTTTGAGGCGACCGTCGAGGATCAGCCGGCCCTGGTCGTCGAGGCGACCGAGGTCTCCGGTGCGGAAGAAACCGTCGACGAAGGCATCCGCGTCGTGGGCTGGGTTGCGGTACCCGGCGAAGACGCCGACGCCCCGCGCGAGCACTTCGCCCTCGTCGCTGATGCGCACGGTGAGTCCGGGCAGGGGCGAGCCGACGCTGCCCGAGGCGATGCGACCGGGCAGATTGCCGGTGAGCGGCGCCGTCGTCTCGGTCAGCCCGTAGCCCTCGATGATGGGCACTCCGATGCCGCGGAAGAAGAGCGAGAGGTCGGTGTCGAGCGCTGCGCCGCCCGACAGGATGTATCCCACCCGACCGCCCATCACGGTGCGAAGACGACGGTAGAAGAGCGCATCGAAGAAGCGATGGCGCAGGCGGAGTCCGCGGTCCCGCGTGATGCGCCGGCCGGCGTCGGTCCTCTCGGCGCGGCGACCCCACGCGATGGCCGTCGAATGAGCCTTCGCCCACACGCGCGAAAGGCCCTTGTCGGCGGCCTTCGAGGCGGCGGCGGCCTGGATCTTCTCCAGCACCCGCGGCACGACCACCAGGAACGTCGGGCGCAGGGTGTCGAGAGTTGCGACGACCGTCGACGGGTCGGACAGGTGCGCGATGCGCATGCCGCTCGCGAGGCAGATCAGCTGCAGGCCGCGCGCCAGCACGTGGGCCAGCGGAAGGAAGATGACGGTGTTGCCGTCTTCGTTGACGATCTCGTGGTACGCCGCGGCGATGTTGAGCACCTGGCCGAGGAAGTTGCGGTGCGTGAGCACGACGCCCTTCGGCTCGCCGGTGGTTCCCGACGTGTAGACGATCGTCGCGGGGTCGTCCTGCGTGGCGGATGTCCTGCGCGCCTCGAGCTCGTCGTCGGTCACGTCGACGCCGCTCGAGACCAGGTCGATGAGGGCGCTGGGCGATGCGACATCCATCGTCCATGCCCCGAGGGTGTCGCCGGTCGTCTGCGCGAGTGCGGTCTGCAGAAGCGCGGCGTGCGCCGCGGTGCCGCCGATCGCCAGACGAACACCGGCATCGGCGACGATCGCGTTCACCTGCGAAGGAGAGGAGGTCTCGTAGATCGGCACCACGACGGCGCCGGCGAACCAGGATGCGAGGTCGGCGACGGCCCATTCGTAGCGCGTCGGCGCCATGATCGCGATCGGGTCGCCGGGCCGGATGCCCCGCGCGATGAAGCCCTTCGCAAGAGCGCGCACCTCGTCGGAGAAGGCCTGCGTCGTGATCGGGCGCCACGGTGCTGCGGCATCCGCGTCCGTGCTGCCCGCCCGCTCGTTGCTCGACCGCTCGACCTCGAAGGCCACGTGGTCAGGAGCCGCGGCGGCGCGCGCGACCAGCAGGTCGGTGACGTTGCGGTACCCGTCGAGGTCTGCAAGCGGCGGGGTCGATGACTCGATCATCGGGGCTCCTCTCGGGCGCGCGAGAACGGGCCCATCTGCTCCTGTTCGGAGCCGGTGACGGATCGGATGGGACGAGAAAACCCCCGGAAGACTCCGGGGGTCTTGTGGAGGGGCTGACGGGAATCGAACCCGCGCTATCTGCTTGGGAAGCAGAAGTTCTGCCATTGAACTACAGCCCCGCACCTGCATCCGAGGAGCAGGTGACGCAAGCCTACCCGCCCGATCCGTCATGGCCAAAGCGCCGGCGGGGTGCGGCAACTAGGCTGGGGCCGTGCTTCTCAGTGACCGCGACATCAGAGCAGAACTCGCATCCGGCCACATCGGTCTGGAACCGCACGAGCCGGAGATGATCCAGCCGTCGAGCATCGACGTGCGCCTGGNNCGCCTGGACCGATACTTCCGCCTCTTCGACAACCACAAGTATCCGTTCATCGACCCGTCGGTCGATCAGCCGGAGCTCACCAGGCTGATCGAGGTCGACCCCGACGAGCCGTTCATCCTGCACCCGGGGGAGTTCGCGCTCGGCGCGACCTTCGAGCAGGTCTCGCTCGCAGACGACATCGCCGCTCGCCTCGAGGGCAAGTCGTCGCTCGGTCGCCTGGGTCTCATCACGCATTCGACCGCGGGATTCATCGATCCGGGGTTCACCGGGCACGTCACGCTCGAGCTCGCGAACGTCGCGACGCTGCCGATCAAGCTGTGGCCCGGCATGAAGATCGGGCAGCTCTGCTTCTTCCGGTTGACGTCGCCGGCCGAGAATCCGTACGGCTCCGGTCCCTACGGCAACCGTTACCAGGGGCAGCGCGGACCCACGGCATCCCGCTCGTTCCAGAACTTCCACCGTACGAACGTCGGCACCACCGACGTCGGAGCCGTAGGAGGCTGACATGAGCGGCGACAGCAGAGACCCGTACATCCGACCGGAGGATGCTGTCATCCCGCCGCCTCCGCCGGAGTCTGCGGTCCCGGATGCGGTGATCCCGCCGCCTCCGCCGGAGGCGATGCTTCCGTCGACGCGCCGGTCGCGTCCGAAGCCGGCGATCCTCACGGGGGATCAGCCGGCGCCCGTGGCGGACGACTGGGCGCAGCCGTCGGTCGCACCCGAGGAGCCGACTTCCGGCGGCTACCGGGCGCTGACGTTCGTGATCTTCGCGTTCCTCATCGTGCTGCTCGTGGCCGCCATCGCCGGGGCGATCTACCTCGGTACGACGGTGTCGTTCGCGCTGTCGGCCGGCGGGTCCGAGACGATCACCGCAGCGTCCGCGTTGCTTCAGTCAGACGGCCTGCGGGGTCACTAGGGCATCCCCGCAGCACAGCGAGCCCGTGCGCAGCACGCCGAAACGCCCCGCCTGAGCTGCGTCAGACGGGGCGTTCTCGATGATCGGATGGCGTCAGGCGTCGCGACCGCGAGAGAACCCGGCGTCGAAGCCGCGCTCGTAGGCGTGCTGCGCCATGCGGGCGTCGCGGGGGTGGCCGTGGCGGCGGTCGTGTCCATTGTGGCTGGGACCGTCGTGGCCGGCGTGGCCGTGGTGACCGTGGCTGTGGGCGTCCGCGAAGCGGTCGTGTCCCGGGTGGCCGCGGTGTCCGCAGTCGTGGCCGGCGGACTCGGCATCCGCTGCACTGTCGTGCGCGGAGCCGAGACCGGGTGCGAAGTCGCGACCGCGTCCGAACGGGTGTCCATGGCGGCGGCCGAGACCGCGCCCCGGGGTGAATCCGGGTCCGAAGCCGTGGCGGCCGAAACCGTGGCGACGACCGCGTCCGCGGGGAAGCGGCGTCTCGTCGTCCCAGCCGAAGGCGCGGGCGATCTGCTCGAGCGAGGCGAGGGTGGTCTCGAGGTCTTCGACGCTCACGGCGTCGCTGACCTTGGCCCGGATGCCCTCGACGATGCCGCCGAGGCGCTCCTTGGCCGCCCGGCCCTCGTCGGTGAGCGCCCAGCCGTCGCTCTCGGCGACGATCCATCCGCGCTCGACCAGGCCGTGCAGCTTGTGGGTGTTCAGGGGGCGACGGGCGGGGGCGGTGCCGTCGATGACGTTGAGGATCCGCCAGTCGCGGCGACTTGTGTGCTCGCCCTCGAAAGCGGAGTCGAACTCGGCCGCCATGAGGCGGTCGACGGCCTTCAGCCAGTAGCCGAAGGGGCGGGAGGTGCTGTCTGTGTTCTGAGTGTCAGAGGTGTTCATGAGTGAAGTCCTTAGATGTCATGGAGCATGCGCTTGTCACTATGCATGTATATGTAGTGTGACATGCAGTAACGATGCATGTCAAGTCGCATGTAAAATCGAGGGGTGAGCGCTGCAGAGAACGACCCCACCGAGGCCATCGCCCGCGCCCTGTCACGCCTGCGCGGTCGAAGGCCCGGGGAGCGCGGCGGCCGGGGTGGCGCAGGCGGACGCGGCTGGCACGGGGGTCCGCACCCCGATCGCTTCGACCGGGGTGATCACGGGCATGCGCACGCGCACTCGGGTCATCCGGGGATGCCGCCATGGATGGGCGATCCGTCAGGGCGCTTCGGAGGGCCGGCGCGGATGCGGATGCTCGAGGCGCTCGCCGCAGCACCCGACCCCCTCAGCGTCAGCGATCTGGGTGCGGCGATCGGTGTCGACCAGCCCCGTGCATCCAGACTCGTCCAGCAGGGGGTCGCGCACGGTTTCGTTCGCCGAGAGGCGGATCCTGATGACGCGCGGCGCACGCGCATCGCACTCACCGACGAGGGGCGGAAGATCGCTCGCGGGATGAGGGGCGAGCGGCGTGAGGCTCTGGGAAAGGCGCTCGCGGCGTTCAGTGAGGAAGAGCGCGACCAGCTCGCGTCGCTGCTGAACAAGCTCGCCGACAACTGGGAGAACTGAGCGTTCCCACTCGCTCATCGGCATCCCGATACGCTGCATCGATGTTCCGGAATACGCGTCTGATCTGGGATAAAAGGGGGTCATTTCGATCTCTGAATGTCTGAGGCCACGGGTTGGATGGGGGTATGCCATCCCGCAGCCGAGCTCTCCTCGATCAGGTCGTCTCAGACCTCGATCGCGCGCTCTGCGACGACGCGCTCGCGGGCTTGTCCGACGCCGAGCGGGTCGAGGTGATGCAGGCGGCCGGTGCAGCATCGCGGCGGGTCGAGGCTCTGCTCGTCGAGACACTCGCGACCGGCGACTCGGCCGACTTCCCGCACACCGCAGACTGTCGCACGCAGAACGAGCTGCTGCAGCGCACCGTCCTGACAGACGTGGCCGGTGCGACGCGGGTCGGCAAGGTCGTCGATCTGGTGCGACGCGATGTGAATCTGGTCTCGGGAGAGCGATTGCCGGCGAGGTGGCCGGCACTGCGCGAGGCGATGATCGACGGTGCCCTCGGCACGGCGGGCATGCTCGCGGCTACACGACCGATCGAGAAGATCTCCGACCGCATCAGCGTCGATGACCGGCTCCGTGCAGATCGGTGTCTCGCCGAGGCGGCGCGCGGCATCCGGCACACGGCCTCCGGCGAAGAGATCCGCGGCCCGGCGCCGACCACTGACGAGCTGACCTTCCTCGCTGAGACACTGGCTGCCCTGCTCGATCCCGACGGAGACGAACCCGGTGACGAGCCTGCCCGCAGGCGCGGCATCACGATCGGTCGTCTGCGCGACGGGTTGCGGTCGATCAAGGGATGGCTCACCCCCGAGGTCGCGGCCCAGCTCGAGTTGATCCTCGACGCCCAGAACAATCCGAAGGGCGATGGCCCCGCGAATCCGGGAGTGAGGTTCTCGCGCTCGGGTGATGTCACGGACGCTGATGACGCCGATGACGCCGATCACGCTGATGCGGACGAGAACTCCAGCGCGGCCGATGACGCCGATCCGTTCAACTCGGATCCGCGCTTCGTCATCGACGGCCGCACGGCGGCCCAGAAGCGGCACGACGCCCTCGCGGCTGCACTCGTGATCGCGGCCCGTCACCGCGACATGCCCACTCTCGGCGGCGCGGCTCCGACACTCGTCGTGACCGTCGACGCGAAGGACCTCGCACAGGGCGCCGGGCGGGCGAGCGTCAGCGGAGCTTGGGGCCAGGTTCCTCTCGCCGTCGCCGCTCATGTCGGATGCGCGGGCACGATCCAGCGGGTTCTGTTCGACGAGGGCCGCATCATCGGGATCAGCACCACGAACCGGGTCTTCACGGTGCATCAGCGTCGGGCGATCATCGCCCGAGACAGAGAATGCCTGATGCCGGGGTGCCACGTTCCTGCGTCGTGGTGTGAGATACACCACGTCACCGAGCACTCCCGCGGCGGACCCACGCATACAGACAACGGTGTTCCGTTGTGCTGGTGGCATCATCGATCCCTCGGCTCATCGGGGTGGGAGATCCGGATGGACGACGGAGTCCCGCAGGTACGAGGACCGCGATGGTGGGATCCGGAGCAGCGGTGGCGCACCCCACGTCTCAGTGTCGAGAGGGCAGAGGTCGGCAGGGCATCGACGTTCGCCCGCGTCGGATGACCGGTCTACGGCGTCTGCTGCGCGTCGGCGCTTGCCGCTGCGTCTGCGTCTGCCTCTGCGTCTGCCCCGAACTCGAGCGACTTCTCGTCGTCGACCGACAGCGAGAGCACCACAGTCTCGACGACCGGGTGCGCTTCGATCTGCTGCTCGATCGCGCGCAGGCTGCGAGCGACGTCATGCTCGCGAGCGTCGCCGGTCAGATCGACCTCGGCGACGATGAACAGCCGGTTCGGTCCCACGTACTCGATATGCAGGTAGGTGAGCCGTTGGATCTGCGCAGAGTCCAGCAGTGCGTGCCCGACCCGATCACGCAAGGCCGGGGACGCATTCGAACCCACCAGGAAGGCGATGTTGCGTCCGATCAGGATGATCGCCACGACACCCAGCAGGATGCCGACGAGGATCGACCCGATCGCATCCCACGCAGCGACTCCCGTGAGCTGGTGCATCGCGATCGCGCCGGCGGCGAGCACGAGCCCGATCAGAGCAGCCAGGTCTTCGAAGAAGACCGCCCGCAGCGTCGTGTCGCTCGTGTCGAGCACATAGTCCCATGTCGACGAGCCGCGCTCGCGCGCGAGGCGTCGCGACTTCACCATCGCCTGAGTGAACGACGCCCCCTCGAGCACGAACGCGATGCCGAGCACCGCGTACGCGACACCAGGGCTCTCGACCGGGCCCGTGTCAGACAGCTCCTGCACCCCGTGCATGATCGACACGATCGAGCCGGCGGTGAAGATCCCGAAAGCGGCGATCAGCGACCACACGAAAGCCGCGCGGCCGTAACCCAGCGGATGCCGTTCATCCTTCACCCGAGCACCCCGCCGATCGGCGATCAGCAGGAAGACCTCATTGCCGGCATCCGCCCACGAGTGCGCCGCCTCGGCGACCATCGACGCCGACGAGGTGATCACCGCCGCGACCGTCTTGGCGATCGCGACGAGGATGTTGGCGAGGAACGCGATGATGACCGTCACGCGGTCAGGCTACTCCCGCATCTACGGCGTGCGGGCGAGTGGTGCGACGTGCGATCACAGTAGGCAGCGGCATCCGCTCTCCGGCCGACCGCTGTCGGCCCGTGTCGTTCGGTGACGTCCCGTGACGCTCGCAGAAGGTCTGTGACGCCGACGACGCGGGCGCCCGTGCCGAGGCGAAGGATGATCTGCATTCCCGACCCCAGCCAGGAGGATCCCATGGTCGCCCAGAACGAGATCAGCCGCGGAGAGCGGCACGTCGACACCGTGCTGCTCGCGCACGGCACCCCACCGCAGGAGGTCGAGGTGCTCGTCGTCGGCGCAGGTCCGTCTGGTCTCGCCACCGCGCTCGAACTCAACCGGCAGAAGGTCGATGTCGCGGTGATCGACGCGGCGACGTCGTTCCGTCTCGTGCGCGCCGGAGCGATGGGGCACAGTGCCCGTACCGTCGAGTTCTTCCAGCAATGGCGCGTCGAAGACCGCATCCGGCGCGGCTGGACCTTCCCGCCCGAGTGGAACCTCGGCACGACCTTCCGCACCTCGCTGATCGGACACGATCTGACGCGGTCGGGCACGCCCAGCGGGCGCCCGGGCTTCACCGGCCGCGCCGAGAACCCCTATTCGCTGGCCGAGTCGCTGCGTCGCCCGCAGACCGCGCTGCAGCAGGCGTTCCTCGACCAGCTGGCCGAGCTCGACGTGCCGGTGGCAGGTGGATGGCGTCTGCTGTCGCTGCTCGAGAGCACCTCGGGTGACGCGAGCGATCCCGGGGCCCGCGACGGCGTCATCGCGACCGTCGAGCACGTCGAGACAGGAGCCGTGCGCCGCATCCGGGCGAAGTACGTGGTGGGTGCCGACGGCGCCCGCAGCACCGTGCGCACGCTCGCGGGCATCGAACGTGACGGTGCCTACGCGACCGACCGGCACTTCCGTTTCGTGGTGCGCACCGAGGGCGACTATGCCGGGCGCGACCCCTTCCCCAGCGCCGTGAACGTCATCGTCAACGGCATTCACTCCGGTTTCCTCGCCGCGCTCAACGAGACCGATTGGCGCGTGTACGCGGGGCCCTACCCGCTCGAGCACACCCCGACTGAAGACGAGCTGCTGGCGCTCGCCCGTGCGGCCTTCGGGTCGGACCTCGCCCTGCAGGTCGTCGACGTCACCCCGTACTTCAAGAGCACACGGCTCGCCACCACCTTCCGACAGGGGCGGGTGCTGCTCGTCGGTGACGCCGCCCACGTCCGCACGCCCGGGGGAAACCTGGGAGAGGGCTTCGGTGACGTCTTCAACCTGGGCTGGAAGCTCGCGGCCGTGCTCCGCGGCACGGGAGGTGAGGCGCTGCTCGATTCCTACGACCGCGAGCGGCGCCCGCACAACGCGCGCGTGGGCGCCTCGGCGAAGGCGCGCGCCGACCGCACCGAGCGCAACGTCGACGAGGCGCGACGCCTCGGCTTCCCTGCAGACGACGACACGAGCTCCGAGGCCGAAGAACGGCGCGACCGCATCCGCGAGATCCTCGCTCAGGGTCAGCGCCGCGACGTCGGCGTGTACTTCGACGAGCGCTACGACGACTCTCCGGTGATCGCGTACGAGGCCGATCAGGTGGCGACAGAGACATCGTGGGATCCGGGGGTCTACGAGCCCGGCGGTCGCCCGGGGCATCGTGCCCCCAACGGCATCATCGACCCGTACGGCGTGACTCTCTACGACCGGATCGGCGGCGATGTCGCGCTGCTCGTGCTCTCCGACGACACCTCGGCCGTCGCCCGATTCGTCGAGGAGGCGCGGCAGCGGGCGATCGAGCTCGAAGTCATCCACCTGCCGGATGCCGGCGCCCGAGAGCTCTACGGCGCCCCCTTCGTGCTCGTGCGACCCGATCACCACGTCGCCTGGCGTGGAACGGATGCCGCCGGCGCCGGCGCCGTTCTCGACCGCGTCTATGGCCGCGTCGCCGAGCACGAGACTCTCGTGACCGCGCGGGTCGAGGCCGCGGCGACCCTCTGATGCGGTCGACGTCGGAGTCCTCCGGCGACGACATGTGACGTCAGGTTTCGTCGCCGGAACCTTTGTGACACCTCCCTATCGCACGCCCCCGGCCGCCCGTCAGGATGGCCACCACCCGCCCCGACATCCCGCAGCACAGTGCCGCACACCGCAGAACGGAACACACCATGACCCGCAGATTCACTCGACTTCGAACCGCAGCCGCCGCGCTGCTCGTGGGAGCCCTGGCGCTCACCGCGTGCGCCGCGACTCCGGCGTCGAGCACCTCAGGAGACGGCGACGGCGAGTCCGTGCTGCGCTGGGCGGCGACCCTTCCCGCTCACTGGGACCCGATCGTGCAGGGCTCGGGTTTCGGCTTCAACCTCACCGCACTCGCCTACGCCTCGCTCACCGAGATCGACGAGAAGGGCGAGGCGGCACCGGGGCTCGCCGAGAGCTGGGAGTACAACGACGAGGGCACGGCGGTCACCTTCCACCTGCGTGAGGGACTCGTCTTCCAAGACGACGAGCCGCTGAACGCCGAGGCCGTCAAGCTCTACATCGAGCGGGCCAAGACGCAGGAGAACTCGGCGCTGTTCGGCGACCTGACCTCGATCGAGTCGGTCACCGCCGACAGCGAGACCGACGTCACGGTGCACCTCAACCAGATCGACCACCAGATCCCGCTGCTGCTGGGCAAGCGCACCGCGCAGATCACGAGCCCGCTCGCCGCGGAAGACCCGGCGAAGCTCGACCAGTGGCCCGTCGGCGCGGGGCCCTTCACGGTCACCGAGTACGTGCCCGAGTCGCACATCTACTTCGAGAAGAACCCCGATTACTGGGATGCCGACAACATCCACATCGACCGGGTCGAGCTGTCGACCGCTCCCGACCCGTCGACGCTGGTCGCCTCGATCCAGACAGGTGTCTACGACTTCGCCTACGGTCTCGCCCCGGCGCAGTACGACGCCGCGATCGATGCCGACCTCGATGTCGCGACGCACCCCGTGTACTCGGCGTCGAACCTCAGCCTCAACATCAACAAGGCGCCGTTCGACGACCCGGCCGTGGTCGACGCCGTCCGCCACGCGATCGACCGCGAGGAGCTGGTCGAGAAGGTGACCTTCGGTCTGGGGTACGCCACCACGCAGCCGTTCCCCGAGGGATACATCGCCTACGACGACGAGTCCGAAGACCTCTGGCCCTACGACCCCGAGGAGTCCAAGAAGATCCTCGCTGACGCCGGCTACGAACCGGGCGAGATCGTGGTCGACTTCGTGGTCAGCGCGGATGGAGTCATCAACGAGGTCATTCAGGCGCAGCTCGCCGCCGTCGGGATCACCGCGAACATCACGGTGGCTCCCGACTGGGCGACGCCGTTCTTCGCGAAGGACCTCGTGCTCTCGACCTACGGCACGACCGGGCGCGAATCGCCGGTGCAGACCCTGACGGCGCACTTCGGCAAGGACGGCCCTCTCAACCTGTCGAGCCCGTATGTGCCCGAGGGCTTCGAGGAAGCGATCAAGGTCGCCCGCGAGACACCGCTCGACTCGCCGGACTATGCCGAGCACCTGC
>NZ_JAGGPD010000229.1 GCF_018613995.1 Microbacterium sp. ISL-103
ACGCCCGGGAAGGAGGTTTTTCGCGGGGCCGGACGGATCTCCCCAGATCGATCGTCAGGCCCCGCGAAAGTACGCAGCGACGGGGGCGACACTGCGTCAAGCCGAACGATCGCAAGGTCGGGCACCCTGCTCACGACTGCTCAGCCCATAGACCCCAGAAATAGCACCTCGTCCCCTACGCGATGCTGGTGTGGTCGTATGCTCACTCTAGGGTTCGATTCTTCACATACCGGAGGGGGTGCTGTGATGAGTATGGAAAGTGGCATCCGTCGGTATGCCGACGTGTTCGCGGCGTCCTTCCGTGACGCGATCAATGCGCGTGGATTGACTTTGGCTCGACTGCACGAGCAGCTGCGCGCACGCGGCAACAGCGTGTCGATGGCCACGCTCAGCTATTGGCGATCCGGAGCCCGCCGCCCGGAGGGCGCTCAATCGATGGCCGCGCTCACCGACATCGAGCAGCTGCTGCACCTCGAGCCCGGATCCCTCACCGCGCTGCTCGGCACGACCAACCGCACCGGTCCGCTCGGACCCAACCTGTTCCCCCTCGACGAGCACGAGCTCGAAGAGGCGGTCAAGGATGCCTTCGCCGCCCTCGGTGCGGAATACCCCGACACGTCCCGCGAACTCACGACCCACTCCGTGACAGACGTCGACGCCGCCGGCAACGTCGCGTACTCCATCACGCGCAGCATCGTGCAGTCGACCGTGGGCACCGTCAGCTCGATCCCGTTCCTCGAGATGACCCCGGGGATCAGCACTCCCGCACCCTTCATCGACGCGGTGGCCGGGGGCCGGATCTCCGCGCGGTACTCGCACCCGAACGGCGAGGTGCACGGCGTGCTGTTCGAACTCGACGTTCCGCTGACGGCGCCGAGCACCGCGATGGTCGAATGGTCGGTCGCCTACCCGCCCGACTACCCGCCGCAGCGCGAGACGGGTCACGCCGTCGCTCGGCAGTGCCGGGAGCTGCTGGTGTGGACGCGATTCCACCCCGACGCCCTGCCCGATCGCCTCGACGAACGCGTCGAGACACCCGACGGGTCCAAGACGTCCGAGCTGTCGCTCGAGGGTCGGAACTCCGTGCATCAGGTGCGACGGGCCTTCGGCCCCGGTCTGCTCGGCGTCTCGTGGAGCTACGACGACGGACGCTGAGGACGACGGACGCTGAGGGCGACCGACGCTGAGGCTCAGCCGGGCTGGTCGCCGAGAGCCGCAGGACGGCCCGGGGTGTTCGACCACTGGCTCCACGAGCCGGGGAAGACCTTGGCCTCGATGCCGATCTCGTCGAGCACGAGCGCCGTGTGCGCCGCAGTGATGCCCGAGCCGCAGTAGGCCGCGACAGGGGTCCCCTCGGTCACGCCGACGGCGGCGAAGCTCGCCTGCAGGGTGTGCGTGTCGAGGATCTTCCCCTCGGCATCCAGGTGTGCAGCCATCGGAAGGTTGAGCGCACCCGGGATGTGCCCGGCGATCGGGTCGAGCGGCTCGTGCTCGCCGCGATATCGATCGGCCGCACGCGCGTCGAGCAGCACGCCCGTCTGGGGGAACGCGGCCGCGTCGTCTATCGAGATCGCGTCGGCGCCGATCTCGTCGAGCACGACATCGCCCGGTTCGACCTGGACGTCATCGGTCTCGACCGGCAGCCCGGCAGCCGTCCACGCGCGGATGCCGCCGTCGAGGACGCGCACGTCGACGCCGCCCTGCCGCAGCAGCCACCACGCGCGCGCCGCACTGACCCCCTTGGCGTCGTCGTAGGCGACGACGACATCGCCCCGGTTCACTCCCCAGCGGCGAGCGGCATCCTGCAACGTCGGGGTGGAGGGCAGCGGATGGCGCCCCTCCGACGGCTCTCCATGAGTGGCGAGTTCTGTGCCGAGGGGCACGAAGACCGCCCCCGGGATGTGACCCTCGAGATAGTCGGCGCGGCCGTCGGGCCGGTCGAGCCTCCAGCGCACGTCGATCACACGCACGGGCGTCCCGGACTCGCGCAGTTCGTTCAGTTCGGCAGCGCTCACGAAGTTGCTCATGATGCGAGGCTATCCAGCCTCCGGTGCAATCGCGCAACAGCTCGCATCTTGCCGTCATATCGGGGCGCCGGAGGGATTCGATCCGCAGGGCGAGCCGGCGCTAGGCTCATCGGGGCCGCGTCGGGAAAGGACAGCATGTCCACTCGATTCCGCTGGATGAGCCTGCGCCGACAGGAGGTCGCCCTCCTCGCGATCACGGCCGTCTGGGGCAGCACGTTCCTGCTCGTGCACTGGGCGATGCAGCACTCGGGCCCGTGGTTCTTCGTCGGCATCCGCTTCCTGGTGGCCGGCCTCATCAGCGTCGTCATCTTCCGGCGGGCGCTGCGAGGAATCCGATGGCGCGACATCGGCGCCGGCGCGGCGATCGGCGTGATGATCTATCTCGGGTACGGGCTGCAGACGGTGGGGCTGCAGACGATCGATTCGAGCACGTCGGCGTTCATCACGGCGATGTACATCCCGCTGGTGCCTCTGGCCCAGTGGGCGGTGTTCCGCAAGCGCCCTCCCGCGATGGCGTTCGTCGGCGCCGGGCTCGCGTTCCTCGGACTGCTGCTCATCGCAGGGCCCGACGCGTTCGCCCTCACGCTCGGGTCGGGAGAGATCCTCACCATGATCAGCACCTTGCCGATCGCGGCCGAGATCATCCTGATCAGCGTGTTCGCCGGCAAGATCGACCTCGGCCGCATCACGGTCGTGCAGCTGCTGACCGCGGGTCTGCTCGGCATCCTGACGATGCCCGTCGTCGGTGAGGCCGTTCCCGACTTCTCATGGATCTGGGTCGGCTGCGCCGTCGGCCTCGGCGCGGCCAGCTGCCTGATCCAGCTCACGATGAACTGGGCGCAGAAGTCGGTCTCGCCGACCCGCGCCACGATCATCTACGCGGGCGAGCCGGTGTGGGCCGGCATCGTGGGGCGCATCGCCGGCGAGCGCCTGCCCGTCATGGCACTCGTCGGCGGCGGGCTCGTCGTGCTCGGCATTCTCGCCAGCGAGCTCAAGCTCGAGCGTCGCCGCGCTCCCGAATAGCGGTCAGCGCCGCCGATAGTCCTCGTCGGTGACGTGCTCGAGCCACGTCGTGGTCTCGCTCGGGTCATCGGCTCCCTCGAGCAGTGCGAGGTGCTGCATGAAGCAGTCCTCTGCAGCGCCGTGCCAGTGCTCCTCGCCTGGCGGCGTATAGATGGTGTCCCCGGGGCGGGCCTCGACGACCGCGCCGTCACGGGTGCCGCACAGCGCAGTGCCCTCGGTGACGCGCAGATACTGTCCGCGGGCGTGCGAGTGCCAGGCCGTTCGTGCACCGGGAGCGAATCGGACGAGCCCTCCTGACATCCGCTGATCGGCGTCGTGCGGCGCGATGATCGGCTCGAGCCAGACGTCGCCGGTGAACCACTTCGCCGGGTTCTTCACGGTCGGGGTGCGGTCTTCGATGTGCATGCGTGCTCTCCTGTCGGTCTCTTCTTCCAGTGAACGGCAGATCGGCGATGACTGGGAGTCTCTGAGGGACCCCCCCTCGCGGGAATACCGTCGCTGCCGGGGCGTTGCACCCGACATGATTGAAACTTCAACCGTCGTTCCGGTCGCCACCGAGCGGACCCGCGTGCGCGTGCCGATGCGCTTCGCCGACGGATTCTCGACCACGGCGGATGTCGTCACGTTCGACGGCCTCATCGACGGCCGCGAGCACCTGCTGCTCGGCCTCGGCGACTGGAAGGCGGCCATGCAACGTGCGGCCGACGGCGGGGATGCCCCCCTCGTGCGCCCGCACAGCGAGTGCCTCACGGGTGACGTGTTCGGATCGGAACGCTGCGACTGCGGACCGCAGCTGCGTGAGGCGGTCGAACGCATCGCCGATGAGGGGGGCTTCCTCCTGTACCTCCGCCAGGAGGGTCGAGGCATCGGCCTGTACGCCAAGCTCGATGCCTACGCGCTGCAGGACGCGGGGCTCGACACCTACGAGGCGAACGTGGCGCTGGGTCGCGGCGAAGACGAGCGCGACTACACGATCGCGGCGCAGATGCTGCAGGCGGTCGGAGTCGACAGCATCCGCCTGCTGAGCAACAACCCCGACAAGGCTGCGCAGCTCGAGGCACTGGGCGTGCGCGTGACCGAGCAGGTGCGCACCGGCGTGCACCTGTCGGACGCGAACCACCGCTACCTCGAGGCCAAGCGCGACCACACCTCGCACACGCTCGACCTGTCTGCCGCGTGATGAGCGGTGGGGTGATGAGCGGTGGCGTGATGACCGAACACGAGGTCAGCGACCGGCGCCTGGACGACGCCGAGATGCAGACCTGGCTGCCCGCCATCCGCTTCGTGCAGCTGCTGCCTCAGGTGCTCGACCGCACCCTGAAGGCCGAGACCGGGCTCAAGCATGCGCACTATGCGATTCTCGTGACGCTGGCAGGGCAAGACGATCGGGCGATCCCGATGACCGAGCTCGCTCAGATCGCGGGCCTCAGTCGGTCCCGACTCAGCCACGCGATCGACTCGCTCGAAGAGCGTGGCTGGGTGACCCGCACCTCGTGCAGCAGCGACAAGCGCACACTCACGGCCGCGCTCACGGATGCCGGTCGCGACCTGCTGCGCGGAGCCGCACCCGTGCATGTCGCGCAGATCCGCGAGCTGATCCTCGATCCGCTCACCTCCGACGAGCAGGAGCAGCTCGGCGCCATTCTCACCAAGCTGCTCCCGGGCGTCACCGCCGCGCTCTAGGGCGATCAGGCTTCGAGGATCTCCCGACCGAAGGTCTCGAGCGTGACGTCCTCGGGCTCGGGACCGCGGCGGACGCCCGTGTCGAGGGCGTCGATCGCGTCGAGCTGGTCGGCGGTGAGCTCGAAGTCGAACACGTCGAAGTTATCGGCGATTCGGGCCGGGCGCACCGACTTCGGCAGCGCGGATCGGCCCTGCTGCAGGTGCCAGCGCAGCATCACCTGAGCCGGCGACTTGCCGTGCTCCGCGGCGATGGCGGTGAGGGTCTCGTCGTCGAAGACGGATGCGCCGTTGGGACGGTATGCCGTGATGCCGCCGATGGGCGACCACGCCTGGGTCACGATGCCGGCTGCGGCATCCGCCTGCTGCACCTCGCGCTGCTGGAAGTACGGGTGCACCTCGATCTGGTTGAGCGAGGGGACGATGCTCGTCTCTGCCGCCAGCTTCTCGAGGTGCTCCACCATGAAGTTGCTGACGCCGATGGCGCGCACCCGACCGTCGGCGAGCAGGGTCTCGAGCGCCTTGTAGGCACCGAGAGTGAGGTCGAATCGGGTCGGCAGGGCCTGGTGCAGGATCAGCAGGTCGAGCTGGTCGACCCCGAGCTTGCCGGTCGACTTCTCGAAGGCGTGCAGTGTCTCGTCGTAGCCGAAGTCGCTGATCCAGACCTTCGTCTCGATGAAGATCTCGTCACGCGGGATGCCGGTGCGACGGATCGCCTCGCCGACTTCGCGCTCGTTGCCGTAGGCGGCGGCGGTGTCGATCAGGCGGTAGCCCGTCTCGAGGGCGGTGCTGACGGCATCGACGGTCTCGTCCGGTGCGGCCTGGAAGACGCCGAAGCCGAGGGCGGGCATCTCGATGCCGTTGTTGAGTGTCAGTCGCGTTGTCATGTCCTCAGTCTGCGCGCGGTCGCGCAGACGAGGGAGTGCCTGCCAGTACCTCCCTTCGCCAGCCGAGGGGGCGTACCGTCGAGGACATGGACACCCGCAACGAGGTGCGCGAATTCCTCTCGTCGAGGCGCGACCGCATCACCCCCGATCAGGCAGGCCTGCCCGCATACGGCGGCAACCGGCGCGTACCCGGGCTTCGCCGCGAAGAGGTGTCGCTGCTCGCCGGCGTCAGCGTCGACTACTACACCCGCCTCGAGCGGGGTGATCTGTCGGGCGTCTCCGACAGTGTGCTCGACGCGCTCGCCCGCGCCCTGCAGCTCGATGAGGCCGAGACGGCGCACCTGTTCGACCTCGCCCGCACGGCCAATGCCTCACCGGTCGCCCGCAAGCCGCGCAAGAAGGTCGAGACGCTGAGACCCAGCATCCTGCGCCTGCTCGACGCGATGACCGAGGCGCCGGCGATCGTGCGCAACAACTACTTCGACTACCTCGCGGCGAACGCGCTGGGCCGCGCGCTCTACGCGCCGCTCTTCACGACCCCGGTGCCGAACAGCGCCCGCTTCGCTTTCCTCGACCCGGCCGCGCAGGAGTTCTACCCCGAATGGGAGCGCAACACCCAGGAGCTCGTGGCCGCGATGCGCGGCGAAGCCGGGCGCAATCCGTTCGACCGCAAGCTCACCGATCTCGTGGGCGAGCTGTCGACGCGCAGCGAGCGGTTCCGCACCCTGTGGGCGGCGCACAACGTGCGCTTCCACCGCAGCGGCGTCAAGAGGATCAACCACCCCGTCGTCGGCGAGATGGAACTCACCTACGAGGCGTTCGAGCTGCCGGCCGACCCCGGCCTGCAGATGTCGACGTACACGGCGGAGCCGGGGTCGGCATCGGCCGACAAGCTGCGGATGCTCGCGAGCTGGGCGGCGACGGATGCGGCCGTCGCCGCGTCGGAGACCGTGTCGTCGGAGCGCACCGAAGCCTGAGCGCGACGGTTCTGCTCTGAGCAGAACGGCTCGATTCCCTCGCTGACGGCGGATTATCGTGAGGCATGGCCGACCTCGTCCCGTTCTCCCGCGCACCTCGTCCTGCCCGACCTCGCCCCGCCCGCCCTCGCCCGAGCGAGCCCGAACCCTTGTGGCGCCAGATGGTCGGCGACCAGCTGCGGCGGCGGCGACACGACCGTGACGAGACCCTCACCGAGACGGCCGAGAACGCCGGAGTCTCACCCCAATACCTCCCCGAGGTGGAGCGAGGACTCAAAGAGCCGGCGAGCGAGATGATCGCCGCGATCGCCGGTNNAGACGACGATGGCCCCGGCATCCGCTGCGGTGTCGGCCTCGCGCGGATCATTCGCCCTCGCCGCCTGACGGCTCGTCTCGTCTGCCCGCCCGTCTGAGGTCCGTCCGCCTGCAGGACTTCGGCACGGATGCAGGACCAGAACGGCAGAATCATCCTGCATCCGTGCCCCGATCCTGCAGACGAACACCGTGCCCCCTCAGGCAGCCCGCTCCCCCAGCACGGTGTCGATCAACCCGTAGTCGAGGGCTGCGGATGCCGTGAAGACGCGATCCCGATCGGTGTCGGCCCGAAGCTCGCTCAGCGAGCGTCCGCTGTGCCTGGCGAGGATCGCCTCCATGTCGCCCCGCACGCGAACCACCTCGTCGGCCGCGAGGATGAGGTCGGGGATCGCGCCGCGCGACTGCCCGGCCGGCTGATGCAGCACGATGCGGGCATGGGCGAGAGCGGCTCGCTGCCCGGACGTTCCGGCGGCGACGAGCAATGCGGCGGGTCCGATCGCCTGCCCGACGCAGGTCGTCGCGATCGTCGGACGGATGTGCTGCATCGTGTCGTAGATCGCGAGCGCCGCCCCCGGGTCGCCTCCCTCGCTGTTGATGTAGAACTGGATCCCGGAATCCTGATTGTCGGCATCCAGATGCAGCAGCTGCGCGATGAGGGCGTTGGCGACTCCCGCATCGATGGCGGTGCCGAGGTAGATGACGCGCTCGGCGAGCAGGTGCGAATAGACGTCCATGACCCGATCCCCGCGCGGATGCTGCGCGATGACGTTCGGGATCGTGTAGCCGCTCATGCGCTCGCCCCCAGTCCGACTCGGGCACGGCGACGCGGCATGAGATCCGCGAGCGAGGCGACGATCTCGTCGATGAACCCGTACTCCTTCGCCTGCCCTGCGGTGTACCAGCGGTCGTGCAGCGAGTCCTCGAAGATGCGCTCCACGGGCTGCCCGGTGTCGGCGGCGATCAACCCGAGCACCGTGTCGCGCATGTGCCGCAGGTCGTCGGCCTGCGTCTCGATCTCGCCGGCCGAGCCCCCGATGCCCGCAGACCCCTGATGCATCAGGATGCGCGCATGCGGCAGCGCGCGGCGCTTGCCCTTCGTGCCGGCGGACAGCAGGAACTGCCCTGCGCTGCAGGCCAAGCCGAGAGCAAGTGTCGACACGTCGTTCGGCACCATCGTCATCAGGTCGCGGATCGCGAGCATCGACGGCACGGAGCCCCCCGGCGAGTGGATCCACAGGGCGATGTCGGTGGTCGGATCCTCGGCCGAGAGCGTCAGCAGCTGCGTCATCAGCAGCGTGCCGTTGTCGTCGTCGAGTGCGCCGTCGAGCACGAGCACACGCTCGTGGAACAGGGCTCTTCTGGCCTCGGGGCCGAACTGCGGGATGGGGTTGTCTTCGCTCATGCGACCAGCATCCGCGGTCTGCTTCGCTCGCGGTCGCGAATCCGCCTCAGGCAGATCGGCCCAGAGCAGATCGAGCGTGAGCAGATCGCGCCGGAACCACCGCGTAACACCCCCGACGCACGACGCTCCTACCCTCGAAGCATGGCGAACCAGAAGACACCCGAGTGGCAGTGGTCCGAAGACGGCATCAACTTCCGCACGCGCAAATGGGTGAAACCCGAAGACCTCAACGCGAACGGCTCGCTGTTCGGCGGCAGCCTGTTGAAGTGGATCGACGAAGAGGCGGCGATCTACGCGATCGTGCAGCTGGGCAACTATCGCGCGGTGACCAAGCACATCTCGGAGATCAACTTCGAGGCCTCGGCCGTGCAGGGCGACCTTATCGAGATCGGCCTGCAGGCGACGCACTTCGGCACGACCTCGCTGACGATGCGGGCGGTGGCCCGGAACATGATCACTCGCAAGCGCATCCTCACGATCGAGAAGATCGTCTTCGTGAGCCTGGATGACGATGGCATGCCGACACCGCACGGGTACGACGAGATCACCTATAACCGCGACCGGATGCCGACCGAGCGCATAGCCACAGGAACGATTCGCCTGCCGTAGGACGTGAACGGTGGGCGCGCAAATCACACGAACTCGGCGATTCCGATATCTTTGCAACGCATTCTGGAATACCAGTCTTGATACGATGTGACGCACGCGATTAGCCTCGGGATCTTCATAAGCTGGGTCCACAATGAGCGCCGGCACGTGGTCCCTTCTCTGCATATGGACCGCAATAGCGATCTACGTCTTGGCGTTCCTCTTCTACGGCGTCGATCTCGCACAACGATCGGGTGCACCCGGTTCTGCTGTCCACGCTCGCTCGCTCGCTGCGCGAATCGGCACTTCGCTCACGATCCTCGGCTTCGTGTGCCATCTCGCTGGCGCTCTCCTTCGGGGTATGGCCAGCGGGCGCGTGCCCTGGTCGAACCTCTACGAGTTCGCGATGACGGGAACGCTCCTGAGCCCCTGAAGTCGGTGTGGCTCGTCATCCACGTGCTCGTCGCATCGCTCGCCACGGCGATGTTCGCCATCGCGGCATCAGTGTCGGTGGTTCAGCTCCTCCAAGCTCAGCGCGAGGCCGCCACAGCCACCTCCTCGAACGGACCGATGGCCCGAGCTCTGCGCACGGTTCCCTCGAGCCCACAACTTGAAGCGCTCGCGTACCGGTGCACCACCTATGGCTTCGTTCTTTGGACCTTCAGCCTGATTGCGGGGGCGATCTGGGCGCAGAGCGCCTGGACTCGTTATTGGGGTTTCGACGTGAAGGAGACATGGACCTTCATCATCTGGGTCCTCTACGCCGGGTACATTCACGCCCGATCCACACGAGGGTGGCGCGGAACGCGGTCGTCGTGGTTGTCGGTCGTCGGATTCACGGCCGTGCTCTTCAACTTCACCGTAGTAAACATCTTCTTCAAGGGACTTCACGCCTATTCGGGCATTTCGTGAACGACGACACCGACGCGGGAATTTATCGCGTTGCTTTCGAGAGATATCGAACGACCAGCGTAAATGGCTTCTCATTCGCAGGACGCATTAATGTGCGCAGATTTACTGTCACACCGCCATATCGCCACACCACATGGCCGCAGCGAGTAGCGCCACTGGCCACCGCCGATGCGAGGATGGACACGTCTGTCGAGCAAGGGAGCCCAGAATGAGCCGCAGCGCCACCGCAGCCACGACCGCGATCAGAGAGATGCGCGACTTCCTGTTCGTGAACGCGACCGATTACGCGGCGGCGCGCGACGGGTTCTCATGGCCGGCACCCGGGGAGTTCAACTTCGCGCTCGAATGGTTCGACGTCGTCGCGGGTGAGACGCCCGACCGCCCCGCCGTGCAGATCGTGTCGGCCGACCTGAGCATCCGGTCGTGGAGCTATGGCGAGCTGTCTTCCCGCTCAGACCAGGTCGCCGCCTGGCTCACCGGCCTCGGCATCGGGCGGGGCGACCACGTCATCGTGATGCTCGGCAACACGATCGAGCTGTGGGAGGTGATGCTCGCCATCACCAAGGTCGGCGCGGTGTCGATCCCCACCTCCACGCTGCTGTCGGCATCCGACCTCGCCTACCGCGTCGAGCACGGTCGCGCCCGCGCGATCGTGACGCTGGGGGGACTTGCCGAGCGCATCGCCGGCATCGACCCCGCCGTGCTGCGCATCGGAGTAGGAGACAGCACACCCGCCGACTGGGTGCGCTTCGACGAGTCGACGGGTGCGCCGACGACCTTCGAGCCGGATGCCGCGACACCCGCCGACGACACGGCCCTGCTGTACTTCACGAGCGGCACGACCAGCCACCCCAAACTCGTGCAGCACACCCACGTGTCGTACCCGATCGGGCACCTGTCGACCATGTGGTGGCTGGGTGTGCGACCAGACGACGTGCACCTCAACATCTCGTCACCCGGCTGGGCGAAGCACGCCTGGTCGAGCTTCTACTCGCCTTTTCTCGCCGAGGCGACGGTGTTCGTCTACAACTACGACCGCTTCGATGCGAACACGCTCATGCAGGTCATGGATACGCACCGCGTCACGACGTTCTGCGCACCGCCCACCGTCTGGCGGATGCTCATCCAGGCCCATCTCACACGCCTCGCGCATCCGCCACGCGAGCGCGTCGGTGCCGGCGAACCCCTCAACCCCGAGGTCATCGATCGCGTGCGCGAGGCCTGGGGCGGCACGATCCGCGACGGATTCGGCCAGACAGAGATGACGGCGTGCGTCGGCAACTCCCCCGGTCAGGTCGTGAAGGTCGGCTCGATGGGGCGCCCGCTCCCCGGGTACCCGGTGGTGCTGCTCGACCCCGCCACGGGCGAGCTCACCGAGCACGAGGGCGAGATCGTCCTCGACCTCGCCGACCCTCCGATCGGGCTGATGGCCGGGTACTACGACGACCCCGAGAAGACGGCGGAGTCGCGCGTCGGCGGTTTTCATCACACCGGCGATATCGCCGTGCGCGATGCCGACGGCTACCTCACGTACATCGGTCGCGCCGACGACGTGTTCAAAGCCTCCGACTACAAGATCTCGCCGTTCGAACTCGAATCCGTGCTGCTCGAGCATGAACTCGTGATCGAGGCCGCTGTGATCCCGAGCCCCGACCCCACGCGGCTGGCGGTTCCGAAGGCGTATGTGTGCCTGCGATCCGATGCGGTCGACGCCGAGGCCGATGCGGCCCGCGCGATCTTCACCTACGCCCACGACCGGCTCTCGTCGCACCTGTGGGTGCGGATCATCGAGTTCGTGCCCGAGCTGCCCAAGACGATCTCGGGCAAGATCCGTCGCGTCGAACTGCGCGCGCGCGAAGCAGAGCGCGTGACGTCAGGAGACGAATCCGCGCAGCATCGCGACCGCGACTACCGCTGAGCAGGCCTCAGCCAGGGGCAGACCCCCGCCGGGGCAGACCTCAGCCGGCGAGCGCGGGCACGCTGCCCGTGCTGGGCGTGACCGTCGTGCTGCGCGGTGTCGACACGGCATCGGGCGCATCGACGATGGCCGCGACCCGCGCCTCTCGTGCGACCTGGCGCGCCGGTTCTCCGACGCTGACGATCGCGCGCACGACGGCGCCGATCACCAGCATCGCCGCGAGCACCGCGCCTGCGACCACCAGCGGCGTCCACTGGTTCGCGAACGATGCCGTGGAGCTGAGCAGCGCGCTCGGGATCCACAACCCGACGGCTCCGCCGGCGAGACCTGCAGCGCCGCGCATGATCGCAACTCCCGCGACGATCGCGCACAGTGCCGCGAGCACCGCCCCGACCACTCCGATCGGCACCAGTATCGCTGCCAACTCGCTTGCCATCCTTGATGACGTCATCACGACCCCCCGGTCAGCGGTATCTCCGCATCACCAACACTACGAAGTGTCGGCATTCTGGGCATCCATCTCAAGGATGATGTTCCGCAACCGTGACTCGTCGTTCAGCGGCGCGTCAACCACGCGAAACGTGATCCGCGCACCACACGCAGGGGCTGCGTGACCACGGCGTCCACGACCATCGATCCGTCGGTGGGGCCGACGATCGCCATCGTCGACGTCTCTGTCGACTCCACCGGATCGACGGGCATGCGGGCGAGCGACCGGTGGGCGCGCACATACGCCGGCACCAGCAGCACGATCGCCCCGAGCCAGGCCAGTGGATTGCTGAGCGCGACCCCCTCGAAGCCGATCAGCGCACCCAGCACGAGAGCCGCGCCGACGCGCATCACGAGTTCGATCACACCGGTGACCGTCGGCACGAGCGTGTGGCCGAGTCCCTGCAGAGCACCGCGCAGCACGAAGAGCACGCCGAGCGCCCAGTAGCCGCATCCGTTGATGATCAGCATCAGGTGGGCGAGCTCGACGACCTCATCCGATCCCTCTCCGACGAACAGGCGCACCATCGGCGCACCGAAAGCGATGATGATCGCGCCGAGCGCGACTCCGGCCGCGATCGCCATCCAGGTGCCCTCGACGACACCTCGGCGGATGCGATCAGGTCGGCGTCCGCCGAGGTTCTGCGCCGCGTACATCGACGACGCGAGACCCAGCGACGAGAGGAAGGCCACGGCGAGACCGTCGACTCGTGACGCCGTCGTGTAGGCGGCGACGGCCTCGGACCCGAGGGTGTTCAGCGCGACCTGCACGGTGAGCGTGCCGATCGCGATGATCGACGCCTGGAACCCCATGGGGAGGCCGAGTCGCAGGTGCTCGCGGAGATCATCGCGGGTGACGCGCCAGTCGGCACGACGCAGGTGCAGCATCGGAAGGCGACGCCGTACGAACTCGAGGCAGAGCGCGACCGAGACCGCCTGGGCGACGACCGTCGCGAGCGCCGCTCCGCCGACGCCCCACTCGAGTGGGCCGACCATGAGGATGACGAGGCCGACGTTCAGGGCGCACGACACAGTGAGGAAGATGAGCGGCGTCCGCGAGTCGCCGATCGCGCGGATGATCGCCGAAAGGTAGTTGAAGAACATCGTCGCGCTGGCGCCGATGAAGCTGATCTGCGTGAAGATCGTCGCCTCGGCCATCAGCTCGGGCGGGGTCTGCAGCAGGGCGAGGGTCGGTGCGGCGATCAGCGGGGCGACGATCGTGAGCACGACACTCGTGATCCCGGTCAGGATCACGCCGGTCGCCACCGAGCGCCGAACGGCCGCCCCGTCGCCCGCACCGAACGCCTGGGCGATGGGGATCGCGAAGCCGCTGGTGAGGCCCCAGGCGAAGCCGATCAGCAGGAACAGCAGGCTGCCCGTGGCGCCGACGGCGGCGAGCGACTCGACACCGAGGCGCCGGCCGACGAACACGGCATCGACCAACTGGTACATCCGCCGCACCACGTTGCCGAGCAGCAGCGCGATCGAGCACGAGAGGATGAC
>NZ_JAGGPD010000230.1 GCF_018613995.1 Microbacterium sp. ISL-103
GCGGCGGCCGACCTGCTCTACGTCGCTCAGCCCACGATGTCCGCGGCGATGAAGGACCTCGAGAGTCGGGTGGGCCGCGCGCTTCTGGCGCGCTCGGCACGAGGCGTCACGCTCACCACCGACGGGTCGGAGTTCCTCGGATACGCGCGGCAGGTCGTAGAGCAGGCGGAACTGCCCGAGCAGCGCTACCTGGGGCGGCCGCCGTCGCGACTGCAGATCGGGGTGTCGCAGCAGCATTACTCATTCGCGGTCGATGCGTTCGTGCGGATGGTGAAGCGCACCAGCGCGGCGGAGTACGAGTTCTCCCTGCGGGAGACCCGCACGTGGGACATCATCGAAGACGTGCGGACTCTGCGCAGCGAGCTCGGCATCCTGTTCCGCAACGACTTCAACCGCAACGTCATCGACAAGCTGCTGCGGGACTCCGGTCTCGCGTTCCATCCTCTGTTCGTCGCCGAGCCGCACATCTTCGTCTCACGGCGCAATGCCCTCGCCTCCCGAGACCGCGCGACCCTCGACGATCTCGTGGGCCTGCCACGGCTCACGTTCGACCAGGGCGCGAACAACTCGTTCTACTTCGCCGAAGAGATCCTCTCGACCCTCTCGAGCGCGCAGGAGATCAGGGTCTCGGATCGTGCGACCATCTTCAACCTCATGATCGGGCTCGACGGCTACACGATCTCCACCGGCATCATCAGCGACGATCTCGACCCGGAGATCGTCGCGGTGCCCCTCGACGTCGACGAGCACATCGAGATCGGATGGGTCGGTCGCACGGCCATTCCCCTCACCGAGCAGGCGCGGCAGTATCTCGTGGAGGTGCGCGACGTCGTCGCGGGTTTCGGGGTGGCGCTGCTCGACTGAGTCGAGCGGGCGATCGGTCAGACCGTGCCGTAGAGCCTGTCGCCCGCGTCGCCGAGACCGGGCACGATGTAGCCCTTCTCGTTGAGCCGCTCGTCGAGAGCGCCGAGCACGATCGTGACATCGCGGTCGCCGACGAGCGCCTCGATCGCAGCGAGCCCCTCCGGGGTGCCCAGCAGGCAGATCGCCGTGACGTCCTTGGCGCCGCGGTCGAACAGGAACTGGATCGCGGCGGCGAGCGAGCCGCCGGTCGCGAGCATCGGATCGATGGCGAAGCACTGGCGGTCGCTCAGGTCGTCGGGCAGGCGCTCGGCGTACGTCGTCGGCTCGAAGGTCGTCTCGTCCCGGACCATTCCGAGAAAGCCCACCTCAGCGGTCGGCAGCAGCTTCACGAGACCCTCGAGCATGCCGAGGCCTGCACGCAGGATGGGCACGACGATGGGGCGGGGCTCGGAGATCTTCACGCCCATCGTGGTCGTCACCGGAGTGGTGATCTCGACCGGGCTGACCTTCACGTTGCGGGTCGCCTCGTACGCGAGAAGCGTCACGAGCTCGTCCGTCAGCTGGCGGAAGACGGGCGACGGCGTGCGATGGTCGCGCAGTACCGAGAGCTTGTGAGTGACGAGAGGGTGGTCGGCGACGTGGACACGCATGGATACAGGCTAATGCGCCGGGGGCTCCGGCACGACATCGGATGCCCGCGTCCGCGCGCGCGGCTGTCGTAGGCTCGACGCATGACCGCCGCAGACACCCTCGCGATGCGCCGTGCTCTCGAGCTCGCGGTCGATGCGGCGGCAGCGTCGGAGATCCCCGTGGGCGCTGTCGTGCTCGATGCCGAGGGGCGCATCGTCGCGGAGGGACTCAACAACCGCGAAGCGACGCACGACCCCACCGGTCACGCCGAGATCGATGCCCTGCGTGCGGCGGCAGCATCGGTCGGCTCCTGGAATCTCGACGGCCACACCCTCGTGGTGACGCTCGAGCCGTGCGTCATGTGCGCGGGAGCGATCCTGCAGGCGAGGATCGGGCGCGTGGTCTTCGGAGCCTGGGACGAGAAAGCGGGCGCCGCGGGATCCATGTACGACGTGCTGCGCGATCGCCGCCTGCCCTACCGTGCCGAGGTCATCGGGGGAGTGGAGGCGGACGCCGCGACCGCGCTGCTTCGGGACTTCTTCGAGCAGCGCCGCTGACGGCTCGGGCCGTGGTCGCTCAGTCCGAGGACTTGAGCACGAAGACGTCGGTCGAGGGCTCGGGGTCGAGTGACGGACGGTACACGTCGGGCTCGATGTAGATGACCCGCGCGATCGGAAGCGCTTCGCGGATCCTGCTCTCGATCGCGTCGATGTCGACCGCCGCCTCACGCAGCGGCTTGTCGGCGTTGAGCGCGATCTTGGCCGCCACCATCAGTTCGTCCGGCCCCAGGTACAGCGTCTTCATGTGGATGATCTTCTCGATCTCGTCGCCCGCGTTGATCGCGTCGACGATCCGGTCGTGGTCGGCCGGCGTGGCGCCTTCGCCGACGAGCAGGCTCTTGGTCTCGATGCCGAGAACGATGGCGATCAGCACGAGCAGGATGCCGATCATCAGGGTGCCGAGGGCGTCGAAGACCGGATTTCCGGTGATCACGGTGAGACCGACGCCGAGCAGCGCGAACGTGAGTCCGGTGAGGGCCCCGACGTCTTCAAGGAGCACGACCGGAAGCTCGGGCGCCTTCGCGCGACGGACGAACGAGACCCAGGACTGGTTCTCGTCGCGCACCAGGTTGCTCTCCTTGACCGCGGTGCGCAGCGAGAAGGACTCGAGCCCGATCGCGACCACGAGCACGACGATCGGCAGCCACCACCAGGTCTGATCGAGCTCGTGCGGGTGGGTGAGCTTGTCGATGGCCTCGTAGATCGCGAACAGGCCTCCGACGGAGAACAGGATGATCGACACGACGAACGCGTAGACGTACCGCTCCCGGCCGTAGCCGAACGGATGAGCGCGGTCGGCCTCTCGCTTCGCCTTGCGGCCGCCCAGCATGAGCAGCAGCTGATTGCCGGAGTCGGCGACCGAGTGGATCGCCTCGGCGAGCATGGAGGCGGACCCCGAGAGCGCCCATGCCACGAACTTCGCCAGGGCGATGCCCAGGTTCGCCAGGAACGCCGCGAGAATGGCCTTGCCGCCGCCGGATGCACTCATGCGTCGAGTCTAGATCCGCTTGCCCGCTGTCGCCGGGTGCGCCCGCCGTAGGATGACGACATGGCTGACTCTCTTCCCGCTCTCGCGTTCCTCGGTGCCGGTTCGATGGGCGGTGCGATTCTCCGGGGAGTGGTCGCATCGGGAATCCGGATCGACGGCGGCATCGTCGCCACGAACCGCACGACCGACAAGGCGGCGGCGCTCGCAGAGCTCGACGGTGTGACGAGCATCGCGCTCTCCGAGACCGCCGACGGCAACCTCCGTGCGGCCGAGTCGGCGCGCATCGTGCTGGTGGGTGTGAAGCCCGCGATGGTGCCGGATCTGCTGCGCGAGATCGCTCCGGCACTGGCCGACGACGCGATCGTCGTGAGTCTGGCAGCCGGAGTCACGCTGCAGACCTTCGCCGACAACCTCGGCGCCGACGTCCGGGTCATCCGCTCGATGCCGAACACCCCGTCCACGGTCGGCAAGGGCGTGACCGGTCTTGCCGCGGGCGCGGCCGCATCGGCCGAGGATCTCGCTCTCGTGCACCGCCTCTTCGCGACGGTGGGCGCGGTGGTCGAGGTGCCGGAGTCGCAGATCGACGCGCTCTCGACGATCTCCGGGTCAGGCCCCGCGTACGTCTACCTGCTCATCGAAGAGCTGACGAAGGCCGCTGTCGGCATGGGGTTCAGCAACGATGATGCTCGGACCATGGTGGAGCAGACCTTCATCGGGGCGACCGCACTGCTCGATGCCTCGGGCGAGGAGCCGTCCGAGCTCCGCCGTCGTGTCACGAGCCCCAAGGGCACCACCGAGCGGGCCGTCGCCGTGCTGCAGGACGCGCATCTGGATCGCACGTTCGCCGAGGCTGCGGATGCCGCGCTCGCTCGCGCCGGAGAGCTCGCTGCCGGAGCCTGACATGCGACTGCGGTTCACGGGAGAGATCTGGTTCTGGCGGGGTCCTGCGCCGTTCCACTTCGTCACCGTGCCGCCGGCTGAGAGCGAGATGATCGGCGATGTGGCGAGCGTCGTCACATACGGCTGGGGAATGATCCCCGCATCCGTGACCATCGGTCGGACGACCGTGACCACCGCGCTCTGGCCGAAGGACGGCGGCTACATCGTGCCCGTCAAGAAGGCGCTGCAGGATCGTGAGGGCGTCGGAATCGACGACGTCGTCGAGATCACGCTCGACATCGACGCCTGACGTCCCCTCGTGCGGATGCCGATCAGCGATCGAGCGCGGCGAAGCGCTCGATGTCGCTGTTGGTGCCCGACACGATGATCAGGTCGTGGTTGGTGACGATCGTGTTCGCCTCGGCGTAGCGGAACGGCTTGCCCGGGCTCTTCACGCCGACCACCGTCACCTTGTACTTGCTGCGCACGCCCGACTCGTTGAGCCCGACGCCGCGGATGAACTTCGGCGGGTACATCTTCGCGAGCACGAAGTCGTCGTCGAACCGGATGAAGTCGAGCATGCGACCCGAGACGAGGTGGGCGACGCGCTCGCCGGCTTCGCGCTCGGGGTAGATGACGTGGTTCGCGCCGACGCGGGCGAGGATCTTGCCGTGCGACTGCGAGACGGCCTTGGCCCAGATCTGCGGCACCTTGAGGTCGACGAGGTTCGCGGTGATGAGCACCGACGCCTCGATCGACGAGCCGACGGCGACGACGGCGACCTGGAAGTCCTGGGCGCCGATCTGCCGCAGTGCGTCGATGTTCTTGGCATCGGCCTGCACGGTGTGCGTCACGCGGTCGGACCACTTCTGCACGAGCTCGAGGTTGTCGTCGATCGCGAGCACCTCGCGGTCGAGGCGGTCGAGTTCGCCCGCGCAGGCGGCACCGAAGCGGCCGAGACCGATGACGAGGACGGGAGCGTCGCCCCGGAGGACTTCAACCAACGATCGGCCTTTCCACGGGCAGTGAGTAGTACTGCGTTCGCGATGTCGCGGCGACGGCCGCGGCGAGAGTCACTGTACCAACGCGCCCCATGAAGATGGTGGTCGCGAGCACGTAGGTGCCGGCATCGGGGAGCTCGGCGGTGAGTCCGGTCGACAGGCCCACCGTCGCGAACGCGGAGATCACATCGAACAGGACGTGACTGATGTCGGCTTTCGTGATCTGGGCGATGATGATCGTCGAGAGCGCGACGATCGTCGCACCCCACGCGACGACGCTGAGAGCGACGCGCTGCACATCGCTGGGGATGCGGCGGCCGAACGCCTCGACCGACTGGCGGCCCTTCGCCTCCGACCAGACGGCGATCGCGAGTACGGCGAGGGTCGTGACCTTGATTCCGCCGGCGGTGGATGCCGAGCCGCCGCCGACGAACATCAGCATGCTCGCGGCCAGAAGCGACGATCCGTTCAGGTCGTCCATCTCGATGACGTTGAAGCCGCCGGAACGGGTCATCGCCGAGAGGAAGAACGCCTGGAACGTGGTGTCCGCCGCATCCATCGACCCGAAGGTCTTGGGGTTCGCGTATTCGAGGATGAGGAACACCACGGCACCCAGAACGAACAGCAGCACGGTGGTGACGAGGGTGAGCTTGGTGTGCAGCGACCACTTCTTCACGTGCCACACGTGCTTGGCCAGCGTGTAGATGACCGGGAAGCCGATGCTTCCGAGGAAGACGCCGACCATCAGCAGCGAGAGCACCAGGTAGTCGTCGGCGAACACCGCGACACCGCCGGCGTTCGGCGCGAAGCCCGTGTTCGTGAACGCCATCGCGGCGAAGTAGGGGGCCTCCCACAGTGCGGCGATCGGTTCGACGCCGGCCATGACGAGCGCGGGGTAGAGGAGTACGGCGAGC
>NZ_JAGGPD010000231.1 GCF_018613995.1 Microbacterium sp. ISL-103
CCGACGTGGGGCTCGGGTTCCCCGGCACGCCCTTCACGGCCGACGCACCGCACATCGACACCCTCCGCGTGCCGGCTGCCGGCCATCTCGCGCTGGAGGCGCAGGGCACGCGCGACGTCGTTCCGCCGTTCCGCGACCACCCGCCAGTCAGCGGCACCGGTTTCGTCGAGAGCGCATCCGCGATGGTGCCGTACTGGTGGCTCGCCCCGAGCGCGCTTCCTGCCGGCACGAGCCTGTGGCGCACGCATGCGGACGGCCGCGAAGAGATCCTCGCCGGCTATGCCCACGTCGCCGAGGGGTGGATCTCCGTCCGCCCTGACTTCGTGCTCCCGGCCGTACCCGTCCGCTCTCCCGAGCTCGTCGGCATCTGGGCCGAGGTCGGTGGGCAACGCCAGCTCGCCGACATCCTTCCCGACGGCACCGTCATCGTGTGCTCTCCCGACGAACGCGAGGGCATGCAGCAGTCTGGCCGCGGCGTCTGGTGGAGGACGGCATCGTCGGGCGAGGTCGAACGCCTCTTCGCCGTGCGCGTCGTCGGTCGCTGGCAGAATCGCCGCGTGCAGCTCGTCGGGGTCGAGCGAGGTGAGTCCGGAGACCGCGCGCACATCGTCTTCCTCGGTCACGATGCGATCGACGCCGAGTCGCTGGGGCTCACGAAGACCGATGCAGGGGTGTACGAGGGGGTCGTCGCGGCGAGCGACGTCCGCGACCTCGGCGAAGAGCAGACCGACATCCTCGCGACGGCCGCGAACGCGGCGGAGTGATGTCGCCTTCACAACGGATCGGTAGGGTTCTTAGATGAGCTGGAAAGTGATGACTCCCGTCGAGGTCTGCGACTTCATGGAGTTCTGGGACGCTGCGGCATGGCCTCTCACGCGAGACGAGGTGCAGAAGCTGGCCGTCGAGCGCTTCGGCTGGACGATCGAGGTCGAGGACGACGTCCCGTACCTGATGAACACCGTCTCCGGTTTCACGATCCCCGACGTCTCGACGATCGGGTCGGAGGGCGCCCTCAGTCACCTGAGCCTGCGGGTGTCCGATGTGATCCGTCAGGTGACTCCGGAATCCACCGAGTTCCTCGGCGACAACTTCGCGCTCATGGTCCGCGAAGGCGAAGCGCGCTGGGGTCGGGCCACGATGGGCACGGTCGCAGAGACCACATCTGCCAGCTGGGACTCGCCGACGGGCTCGCGCATCGTCATCAGCCTCGCACCCAAGAGCATCAGCGCCATGTTCCTGACGCCCCAGGGCGTGGAGCTCGACCGTAAGTCGGGGTCCTGATGTCCGAGTGGGATGAGTTCGGCGACCGGCTCGCATCGACGTTTCGGCAGGTGACCGGCCGGGTCTTCCTGATCATCGCCTCAGAGGCCGACCCGGCGCGTTACGTGCAGTTCGCCGGGCAGGACGACCGGCTCGATGCCGAGGCTCCGGCGACGGATGTCGTCGCAGACGCCGACGAATCGGCTCTGAAGGAGTCCGGCTGGACGGCCCCGAACGCGGCGCAGCCGAACTGGTCGTCGTCGCTGCAGCTGCCGGCGCTCGCCTCCGAGTACAAGGCGCTGGCCGCGCGCTGCGTCGTCGCCCTGCGCGATGCCTACGGCATCACGAGTCCCGACGACCTCGGGTATCGCGCGTGGCGTGAGGCCGAGCGGATGCCGGAGGGCGTGACGTGGTCCGCCGAGCAGATCGAGCGCCTGGATCGTGGCGTCGACTCGCTGGACCTTCCCGGGCTGGGACTCGCGTCGAGCTGAGGCTCGCCTCGAGCGCAGATCAGCCTCGAACGCAGATCAGCGGGTCGCGTCGGCGAGGTGCCGGGCGTCGTGGCTGAGCACCTTGACTATGATGCCGTGACGGCGCAGCTCTTTCGCGGTGCGGGCGCCTTCATCGGCATCCCGGCCCAGCGCGTGGATGTTCGCGACGACGAGGACGTCGCCCGGCTTCAGGGTCGCGATCAGTCGTGAGAGGCGATCGGTCCAGCTCTCGAGGATGTCGGGCGCCGGGTGGCGGAAGCCCTCGATCGGCACCCCGAAACGGGTGAGATCGTCGCGCTGCTCGACGACGGAGGGCATGCCCTCACGCGACACCACGAGGCCGACCAGGCGTGAGCCGTCGGGACGCGCGAGCCAGAAGTCGCGATTCTGCTGCAGTTCGGTGAAGCACTTGGGGCATTCCGCGGCCGCGTGCGGCAGGTGCAGCGGGCTCGTCAGCGCCTCGTCGACGGATGCCGTCGCCTTCATGGGATCGATCGTCTCGCTCATCGCGCACCTCCGGCATCCATTCTGCCCTGCTCGGAGCCCGCGCGGTGACCTTTCAGAGCATCCCGAGGGATCGCACCGCGTCGCGCTCCTCGACGAGCTCGGCGACCGACGCGTCGATGCGCGCGCGCCCGGTCGCTCACCTCGAGGCCCTCGACGATCTGCCATTCTCCGTCGACGGATCGCACCGGGAACGACGAGATGAGTCCCTCAGGCACCCCGTACTCGCCGTGCGACACGACACCGGCCGAGGTCCACTCCTCGGTGCCCCGCACCCAGTCGCGCACATGCTCGATCGTCGCGTTCGCGGCGGATGCCACCGACGATGAGCCGCGCACCCGGATGATCTCTGCTCCGCGCTTCGCGACGCGGGGGATGAAGGTCTGATCGAGCCAGGTCGGCACGTCGCCGACGATCGCCTCGAGCGCCTCTGCCGCCGGTCGCCCGCCGACCGTCGCGTGCGACACATCGGGGAACTGGGTCGCCGAGTGGTTGCCCCAGATCGGCACCCGGCGCACGGTGTCGACAGGAACCGCGAGCGTCTCGGAGAGCTGCGCCCGCGCCCTGTTCTCGTCGAGGCGGGTGAGGGCGCTGAATCTCTCCGCAGGCACGTCGCCGGCGGATGCAGCGGCGATGAGCGCGTTCGTGTTGGCAGGGTTGCCGACGACCGTGACGCGCACTCCGTCAGCGGCATGCGCGGCGATCGCGGCGCCCTGCGGGCCGAAGATGCCCGCGTTCGCCGCCAACAGGTCTCCGCGTTCCATGCCGGGTCCGCGAGGACGTGCCCCGACGAGCAGTGCGAGGTCGCAGCCGTCGAAGCCGACCGCGGGGTCGTCCGTGACCTCGACGTGCTCGAGCAGCCCGAACGCGCCGTCCTGCAGTTCGAGAGCCGCGCCCTCTGCCGCGCCGAGCCCCTGCGGGATCTCGAGCAGTCGCAGGCGCACCTTCTCGTCGGGGCCGAGCAGGTCTCCCGCGGCGATGCGGAAGAGCAGCGCGTATCCGATCTGTCCACCGGCACCGGTCAGCGTGATCGTGGTCGTCATGACACGAGCCTACGACCGGTGGTGATGTCTCGGCTCGGAGTACCCTCGTGGCATGACCTTCAATCCCGATGCCGATGTCTCCGGCAACACCGCGCGTCGCCGAGGCCGCGGCGCCGTCGTCGCCGGAGCAGGCGGCGTGGGCCTGCTCGGCATCATCGCGCTCATCGCCGGCCCCCTGCTGGGCATCGACCTGACGGGACTCCTCGGCGGTGGCGGCACGACGGGCGGGGGCTCCGAACCCGCGGGTGGCAGCGTGATCGAGGACTGCCTGACCGGCGAGGACGCCAACGAGAACGTCGACTGCCGCGTGGCGGCCTCGCAGCTCGCGCTCGACGGCTACTGGGAGGACTACATCGGGGACTACCGTCCACCGCAGCTGATCATCGTCGACGGGGCGACCTCGACCGCCTGCGGCACGGCGTCGAACGCGGTCGGGCCGTTCTACTGCCCGCCGGATGAGACGGTCTACATCGATCCCACGTTCTTCGATCTCATGCAGCAGCAGTTCGGAGCATCCGCAGGCAACCTCGCCCAGCTCTACATCGTCGGCCACGAGTGGGGTCACCACATCCAGTCGATCACCGGGGTCATGGACAGGTATCCGAACAACGGAACCGGGCCCGACAGCAACGGCGTGCGGATCGAGCTGCAGGCCGACTGCTACGCCGGAGCCTGGATCGGGAAGATGACCGATGAGAAGGACGCGGACGGCGTCCCCTATCTCCAGGCGCCGACGGATCCCGAGATCAACGACGCGCTGAACGCGGCGAACACCGTCGGCGACGACAACATCCAGCAGCAGCAGTCCGGCTCGGTGAACCCCGAGAGCTTCACGCACGGCACGAGCGAGCAGCGCAAATACTGGTTCGCGAACGGCTATCAGAACGGACTCGACGTCTGCGAGCAGCCGCTGACCCTGGCGGGGAGCGAGCTCTAGTCGCTCAGAGCCCGTCGGTGGTGGTGTGCCCGAGAGACGCGGCCTGGTTGTGCTTCTTGGCGTCGAAGTAGCGCTCGGGGTCGACCGCGAAGGGCTCGGTGTCGATCCACAGCTTGTTGCCGTCGACGCGGATCAGGCCCACATACATCGCGCGATCGGCATCCGACGACCAGATCGTGATCAGACGGTCGTCGCCGCTGTCCTTCTGCAGGGCGGTGAAGGCGGCGATGACGCCGGCGCTGTCGGCGCTGCCGGTGCGGATCGCCGCGAGTGCCTGCTCGATCGGGAAGCCCGAGCTGTAGGTGTGGATGACGGGGTTGACCAGCACTCCGCCGCCCTTGACCCGCCAGCGTCGTGCGGCGACGAAGATCATGACGACGCAGATGACGAACAGCACGGGCGGCATCGCGAAGGCCGCGGCGATCGCGAGTCCGCCTCTGATGCGTCCGCCGAGGGTCTCGACCGTGGCGAGAGGGTTCAGGTAGACCAGCAGCGCGAGAATCAGCATGACGCCCGCGAGAACGGCCCACGTCGTGGTCTTCCGCGGCGAGCGCTCGGACTCGAAGAGATCGGGTCGTGTGGCGAACCAGGTGTACAGGTTGCGCGACTTCGAGCGCAGCGGCGTGAAACTCATCTGATCACGCTAGCGTGGACTCGTCGGACTGTTTTGACCGGGGGTCGATGACGATGAACCTGGATGCGCTGTATCCGCCGATCGAACCGTACGAGACGGGCGAGCTGCTCGTCGGCGACGGGCACCGGATGTACTGGGAGTCCAGCGGAAATCCCGAGGGCAAGCCGGTGGTCTTCCTGCACGGCGGACCGGGCAGCGGCACATCGGCATGGCAGAGGCGGTTCTTCGACCCCGAGGTCTACCGGATCGTGCTGCTGGATCAGCGCGGCTGCGGTCGCAGTACTCCGCACGCGAGCGCTCCCGACGCCGACCTGCGTTTCATCACGACCGCACACCTCATCGCCGATATCGAGCTGCTGCGCCGCAACCTGGGCATCGAGCAATGGCAGGTGTTCGGCGGATCGTGGGGGAGCGCACTCGCCCTCGCCTACGCGCAGGCGCACCCTGATGCGGTGAGTGAGCTGATCCTCCGTGGCATCTTCACGCTGCGACGCGAAGAGCTCGAGTGGTTCTACGAGGGTGGTGCCGCGGCGCTCTTCCCCGACCTCTGGGAGGAGTTCCTGGCGCCCGTTCCGGTGCTCGAGCGGTCGCGGATGATCGAGGCGTATCACCGACGTCTGTGCGATCCGGACCCTGCCGTGCATGAGCCGGCGGCCCTCGCCTGGTCTCGGTGGGAGGCTTCGACGGTCACCCTGCGTCCGGATGCCGCGCAGATCGCGGCGATGTCGGATCCCCGCACCGCGACCGCGTTCGCCCGCATCGAGAACCACTTCTTCGTGCACCGCGGCTGGTGGAGCGAGGGGCAGCTGATCGCGGGGGTCGGCGGCATCCGTCACATCCCGACGGTGATCGTGCAGGGTCGTCACGACGTCTGCACGCCGATGATGACCGCGTGGGATCTGCACCGGGCGTGGCCCGAGGCGGAGTTCGTGGTGGTCGACGACGCCGGCCATTCGGCCACCGAGCCGGGCATCCAGCGAGCCCTGCGCGCAGCGACCGACCGCTTCGCGCGCTGACCGACGCGCGCCGCCGTCGGTCAGGCGCGCAGCGCCTTCGTCAGCGTCTTCAGGAGCCCGAGGGCGCCGCCGTTCGCGCGGAACCGCGTGAGCCCCTCACTGACCGCCGCGCCCGTGCGCGACGAGACGAACCACGGCGGCTTCGGAAGGATGGTCAGGCGTCCGCCGCCGTTCACGATCGGCAGCGATCGGGGGAACGGTCGGAACGGACCGCGGATGACCGAGCGCTCCACACCGTCGAGCAGTAGCGCGTTGTGCACGACCCCGATGCCGCTGCCGACGTCGTCGATGGTGCTGCCGGGGAACGCGCCCCAGGTGAGCGTCGGGGTGATGAAACCGAACGCCGTCCAGCCGTTGATCGCGATCGAGCCGTAGTGCAGCGCTGCGACGGCGCGGTCGAACCCCGCGCCGAGCGTCTTCTCGGTCGAGGGATCGATCAGCAGATTGGCACCGAGCGTGCCCTGCAGCTGCTCGTTCGCGTAGGCGACCGCGGCGTCGAGGAACTCCTGTCCGGTGCCGGCGATCGAGACGACCCCGAGCACCGGCGCGAAGTACTCGGTGCTCTGCAGCGCCGCCGCATCGTCATCCTCGTCGATCTCGACGAGCAGTCGATCGCCGAGCACGAGGGCATCGGGATACGCCTCGGTCGCCAGGTCCATCCTCGAGGGCGCGCCCGGGTACCAGATCGGACGCTCCGGGGCGTTCGCGTACGCGCGGCGGAGCGCCGTGCGGAAGTCCTCGGCCTGCGCCCAGTCCGAGGACATCACGACCACCTGACCTGCGATGCAGTTGTGCCCGCTGTTCTGCAGTCGCATGGTCGCGACGTGCTCGGCCTGGTACGTGAGGTCGGCATCCGTCCACTCGCCCGGCACGATGATGATCGGCGACACCCCGCCGAGCTCTGCGGTGATCGGCTTCTTCAGCTGCGGCCGGTTCTCGCGCCGGCGTCGCGCGGCCGCGGATCCCGTGCCCCAGACGATCGCGTCGAACGTCGCCGCGGATCCCGTGATGTGCACGTGCACCAGCTCGGGGTGCGCCGTGAGGTAGCTGCCGACGGAGGGGCCTCCGCGCACGACGCGCAGGAGGCCGGGGCCGATGAGAGGAGCGAAGGCGCGCTTGTAGACGGGCACCAGGGCGTCCTGCGTGGGGTTGACCTTGAGCAGGGCGGTGCGATTGTGGGCGAGCAGCTCGTAGAGCACGNNACACCGCCGGACTCGGTCGGCGTGCGCTGCGCCAGGCCGGCGGCCGCGCGTGCGCCGTTGGGCGTGATGCCCGGCTCGAGCCAGACCTCGCCCGTGTAGCCCGACAGCAGGAACCGGTCGATTCCGGTCAGAGGGAAGGCATGCACCTTCGTGCGTCCGCCCGGCGCTCGGTCGATCGTGATGCCGTCGAGCGGGTTCGTGCCGTTCGCGAGACGTGTGAGGGTCTCGATGTAGGCGTCGAGGGCGCCGAGCACGCTGTACGGTCCGCTGAGCCATTCCTCGCCGCGCAGGGGATGCCGCGAATCGAGGCCCTTCGAAGCGGCGGCGGTGTTCGCCCAGTCCTCGGCCGCGGCCGCGACGCTCGTGCGCACCGACTGCAGCAGGGTCACCCGCTGTGCGAGAGTGAGCGCCGACCACGTGAGCGCGCCGACCTGCAGGTCGCCGATCGCGGCGTCGAGGCGCTCGCGTTCGTCCTCACCGAGCCCGGGCGTCGTCGTCGAGGCGGGGGTGGTCGCAGAAGTCATCGGCGTCTCCTTCGGGCGGGATCCCAGCTTATGTCGCGCATCGTCAGGCGTCGTCGTCAGTGTCGATGTCGCTGCGGCGCAGGCGGTATCGGCGCAGCGTCGACAGACTCGCGAGCATCAGCGCCGCCGGCAGGATGCTGAAGCTCAGCACGATCCCGGTGACCGCGGCATCCGGCTGCTCGACAGTCGTGCCCGCCACGGTCGAGACGTACCCGGTCGCTGCGAGGGT
>NZ_JAGGPD010000232.1 GCF_018613995.1 Microbacterium sp. ISL-103
TGCTGCGGAGGATGCTCCTGCCGCGGAGGAGAAGCCCGCAGAGGAGCCCGAGGCGTCGAAGCCCCTCACCGCGGTCTCACTGGGGCTGCTTCCCGAGGTGTTCGTCTCGCAGGTGTCGACGCAGCTGCACTTCTACGCACCCGAGGTCCTGCCGCTTCCGGCTCGTCCCGGCCGTGAGCGCGTGTTCGACCGCATCGCCGATCGCGAGCAGGACGAACCTGCCGGTCGCCGTGGACGTCGCCGTCGTGGTGGCTCCGAGGATCTGGACCAGCGCGACCAGCGTGACCAGCGCGAGTCCCGTGACCAGCGCGACGAGCCGCGTCAGCCTCGCCAGCGCGTCGTCGAGTACATCACCGAGCCGAAGGCCATCAAGGGGTCCACGCGCCTCGAGGCGAAGAAGCAGCGTCGTCGCGACGGACGAGATGCGGGTCGTCGTCGCCCGGTCGTGACCGAGGCGGAGTTCCTCGCGCGCCGTGAGTCCGTCGACCGCAAGATGGTCGTGCGCTCGAAGAACGGACGCACGCAGATCGGCGTCCTCGAAGACGGCGTGCTCGTCGAGCACTATGTCGCGCGCAACCAGGACGCATCGCTCATCGGCAACGTCTACCTCGGTCGTGTGCAGAACGTCCTGCCCAGCATGGAAGCCGCGTTCGTCGACATCGGTCGCGGTCGCAACGCGGTGCTCTACTCCGGTGAGGTCGACTGGGACGGTGTCGAGACCGGCAACCAGCCGCGTCGTATCGAGCTCGCCCTCAAGGCAGGCGATCGCGTTCTCGTGCAGGTCACGAAGGACCCGGTGGGCCACAAGGGCGCCCGCCTCACCAGCCAGATCTCGCTTCCCGGCCGATACCTCGTCTACGTGCCCGGCGGATCCATGAACGGCATCAGCCGCAAGCTGCCCGACAACGAGCGCACGCGTCTCAAGCGCATCCTGAAGGAGGTCCTGCCCGAGTCCTCCGGCGTGATCGTCCGCACGGCGGCCGAGGGCGCGACCGAAGATCAGCTCACGCGCGACGTCCAGCGCCTCACCTCGCAGTGGGAGCACATCCGCAAGCAGGTCGAGAACCAGCAGGCGCCCGCGCTGCTGCACGCCGAGCCTGACCTCCTGGTCAAGATCGTCCGTGATGTCTTCAACGAGGACTTCACGAAGATGCTGATCCAGGGTGAGGAAGCTCAGCGCACGATCCGCGCCTACCTCGAGAGCGTCGCTCCCGACCTTCTCGAGCGTGTCGAGTCCTACGAGGACGAGAGCGACCCGTTCGATGCCTTCCGCATCACCGAGCAGATCGAGAAGGCTCTCGACCGCAAGGTGTGGCTGCCCTCGGGCGGTTCGCTGGGCATCGATCGCACCGAGGCGATGACGGTCGTCGACGTCAACACCGGCAAGTTCGTCGGCTCGGGTGGAAACCTCGAGGAGACGGTCACCAAGAACAACCTCGAGGCGGCGGAGGAGATCGTCCGCCAGCTGCGACTGCGCGACATCGGCGGCATCATCGTCGTGGACTTCATCGACATGGTGCTCGAGTCCAACCGCGACCTCGTGCTACGGCGCCTGATCGAGTGCCTCAGCCGTGACCGGACCAAGCACCAGGTGGCCGAGGTCACCTCTCTCGGCCTCGTGCAGATGACGCGTAAGAAGCTGGGTCTCGGCCTGCTCGAGACGTTCAGCGAGGCGTGCGACGTGTGCGCAGGACGCGGCGTCATCGTGCACCACGATCCGGTCGTGAAGCACCGCTCCAGCAGCAACGGCAACGGGAACGGCAACGGGAACTCCCCGTCCAACCGCCGCCAGCGCGGAGGCGGCAACCAGGCTCAGAACTCCGCTCCGGCCGCGGTCGCCACTCACAGCATCCCCGAGGGAGCGAAGTCCGCCCTCGCGCAGATCGCGGCGTCAACCCGTGTTCCGAACGCCGAGGAGGCGCCGGAGACGGTCGCCCCCGCCATCGAGCCGACGGATGCACCTGCGACGCAGGAGCGCGCCAAGAAGCCGCGGAAGAAGCGTGGGTCCGACCGCAGCAAGTCGCCCAAGTCGCCTGCGGAGGCACTGCTCGACTCGGTGCTCGACGCTCTTCCCGAGCCGAAGGCGCCCGGTCAGGGTCGCGGTCGTCGCCGCGTCTCGACGGCTGCCCTCACCGGCACCCCCGTCTCGGTGAACTCCGAGCCCTCAGCGCCGGTCGCGGGCGGGGACGCGCAGTCCTGAGGCGATCAGTCGCCTGACCAGCTCCTTGCCGCCGACGTGTTCCGCGCCGGCGGCGAGGAGTCGGGGGATGAGCTCCTCAGGCACGTCGTAGTGGTCGAGGTCGAAGGCGCGCGCAGGCACGTCGTGTGCACTCGCGAAGGCGTGCAGCTCCTGCAGGTTGTCGTCGCTGACGAGATGAGCCCACAGGCGCCCGTGTGCCGGCCAGAGGGGTTCATCGACGAGAACGGTCATCTCGTCAGCCTATGGCCGGACACACCGGGCGGCACGTTTTGCCACAGTGTCCGGCATCCGGTAAAGTAGTCCCTTGGTGCGTATGCCGCGTCGTCCTGGACGGTCGGAGCGGAGAGTCTTGCGTTCGTGCCCGTCGCCCAGCGATGCATGCAAGCAACAGTCTTCCCGTGAGATCTCGGAGCCGCGAGCTCCCCAACGAAACAGGTATGAAGTGGTTTACGCAGTAGTGCGCGCCGGTGGGCGGCAGGAGAAGGTCGAGGTCGGCACGATCGTTCAGCTCGACCGTGTCAAGGCTGCCCAGGGCGAGAAGATCGAGCTGGCCGCAGTGCTGCTCGTCGACGGCGCCACGGTGACCACCGACGCTGATTCGCTGGCGAAGGTCAAGGTCACGGCAGAGGTCATCGGCAACCTCCGCGGCCCGAAGATCATCATCCAGAAGTACAAGAACAAGACCGGCTACAAGAAGCGCCAGGGCCACCGTCAGGAGCTCACGCGCGTCAAGATCACCGGCATCAAGTAAGACCGAGGAGACCAGGACATGGCACATAAAAAGGGCGCAAGCTCCACCCGTAACGGTCGTGACTCCAACGCTCAGCGGCTTGGCGTCAAGCGCTTCGGAGGACAGCAGGTTCTCGCCGGCGAGATCATCGTCCGCCAGCGTGGCACGCACTTCCACCCCGGTGTGAACGTCGGCCGTGGTGGCGACGACACGCTGTTCGCTCTGGCCGCCGGTGCGGTCCAGTTCGGCGCGAAGGGCGGCCGCAAGGTCGTCAACATCGTCGCCGCTGCTGAGTGATCACAGCACGACAGTAGACATCCGATTCGGGGCGGGCTTCGGCCCGCCCCGAATTTGCGTTCCAGGCCGGATCGCTGATCCGGGCCGAATTCTTTATCAAGGAGAGAGACATGGTCAGTTTCGTCGACACCGTGACGCTGCACTTGCGCGCGGGTAAGGGCGGCAACGGCTGTGTCTCGGTGCACCGCGAGAAGTTCAAGCCGCTGGGCGGCCCGGACGGCGGCAACGGCGGTGACGGCGGCGATATCGTGCTCGTCGCCGACACGCAGACCGGCACGCTCCTCTCGTACCACCACTCTCCGCATCGGAGCTCAGGCAACGGCGGTCCCGGTATGGGAGACCACCGCGCCGGATTCATGGGCGAAGACCTCGAGCTGCCGGTCCCGGTCGGCACCGTGGTGAAGAACCCGGCCGGCGAGGTGCTGATCGACATGATCGTGCCCGGCGAGCGTTTCGTCATCGCCAAGGGCGGTCACGGCGGTCTCGGCAACGCGGCTCTCGCCACGCCCAAGCGCAAGGCCCCCGGCTTCGCGCTGCTCGGCACGCCGGGAGTCGAGGGCGATGTCGTCCTCGAGCTCAAGACGGTCGCCGATGTCGCCCTGGTGGGCTACCCGTCGGCAGGCAAGTCCAGCCTCATCGGTGCGATCTCGGCCGCTCGGCCCAAGATCGCCGATTACCCGTTCACCACGCTGCACCCGAACCTCGGTGTCGTGCAGGCGGGGGACTCGCGCTACACGGTGGCCGATGTTCCCGGACTGATCGAAGGGGCGAGCGAGGGACGCGGTCTCGGACTCGAGTTCCTCCGCCACGTCGAGCGCTGCACCGCTCTTCTGCACGTGCTCGACTGCGCGACCCTCGAGCCGGGCCGCGATCCGGTCTCCGACCTTGACGTCATCCTCGGCGAGCTCGCGGCCTACGAGGTCCCCGAGGGGCAGACGCCGTTGCTCGACCGCCNNGAACAAGATCGATGTGCCCGAGGCGCGCGACCTCGCCGACCTCGTGCGGCCGGATCTCGAGGCCCGTGGCTTCCGCGTGTTCGACATCTCGACCATCTCGCACGAGGGGCTGCGTCCGCTGACCTTCGCGCTGGGCGAGATCGTCGATCGGCATCGCGCCGAGCTGGCCGCGACCGAGGTTCCGCGCGAGCGTGTCATCCTGCGCCCGCGGGGTCCGAAGAAGGGCTTCGAGATCCGCGTCGAGGGCGGCACCTACGGCAACGTCTACCGCATCCTCGGCGAGAAGCCGGTGCGCTGGGTGCAGCAGACCGACTTCCAGAACGAAGAGGCAGTGGGCTTCCTGGCCGACCGTCTCGAGAAGCTGGGCGTCGAAGACGAGCTGTTCCGCCTCGGTGCGGTGCAGGGATCCACGGTCGTGATCGGAGAGGGCGACAGCATCGTCTTCGACTGGGAGCCGACCATGACCTCTGCCGCCGAACTCATGGCGGCGCCCCGAGGCACCGACCCGCGTCTGGCCCCGAACGCCCGCCGCACCACCTCCGAGCGTCGTGAGACCTACTACGAGCGCATGGATGCCAAGGCCGAGGCTCGCGCCGAGGTCGAGGCTCAGCGACTCGCGGCGTACCGCGAGGAAGGCGAGTGACCGCGCACTCCAGGGCGGATCTCGCCACTGCCTCGCGCATCGTCGTGAAGGTGGGATCCTCCTCCATCAGCGGTGAGTCCTCCTGGCGCATCCCGGTGCTCGTGGAGGCACTCGCTGCCGCTCACGCCCGTGGGGCCGAGGTCGTGCTCGTCTCGTCGGGAGCGATCGCCACCGGCATCCCGTTCCTGCGCCTCGACGCGCGGCCCACCGATCTCGCCACGCAGCAGGCGGCAGCCGCGGTGGGGCAGAACATCCTCGTCTACCGGTACCAGGAGTCGCTGCGACCGTTCGACATCGTCGCCGGCCAGGTTCTGCTGACGACCGGAGATCTCGAGAATCCGACCTCCCGCAGCAACGCCCGTCGCGCGATGGAGCGTCTGATGGGACTGCGCATCCTGCCGATCGTCAACGAGAACGACACCGTGGCGACGCAGGAGATCCGCTTCGGCGACAACGACCGCCTCGGCGCACTCGTCGCACAGCTCATCGAGGCCGACGCGCTCGTGCTGCTCAGCGACATCGAATCGCTCTACACGAAGCCGCCGTCCGACCCGACGGCAGAGCCGATTGACATCGTCGCTCCGGACGCCGACCTGTCCGGTCTGGAGTTCGGCTCCACAGTCGTCAACAGCGTCGGCACCGGGGGAGCGGCGACCAAGGTCTCGGCCGCGCGCCTCGCCGCGGCATCCGGCATCGGCGTGCTGGTCACGAGCGCGGATCTCGTCGACAAGGCTCTGGCGGGAGCCGAAATAGGAACCTGGTTCGAGCCCGCTCGCTCGTAGACTGGGCGGATGACCGACCAGTCCCCGCAGGTGCGCCTGGAGCGCGCCAAAGAGGCATCCCGTGCGACCGCCGCGCTCACCAGCGACGACAAGGCGCGCGCGCTCGAGGCGATCGCCGTCGCTCTCGAGCAGAACGCCGCGACGATCATCGAGGCCAACGCCCGCGACATCGCCCGGGGTCAGGCAGACGGCATCGGCGATTCGCTGATCGACCGTCTGCGGCTCGATGAGAAGCGTGTCGGAGCTCTGGCATCAGCGGTCCGTGAGGTCGCCGCGCTGCCCGACCCGGTGGGGCGGGTTGTGGGCGGACACCGGATGCCGAACGGTGTGGCGCTCGAGCAGGTGCGCGTGCCGTTCGGGGTGGTCGGAGCGATCTACGAGGCTCGTCCGAACGTCACGGTCGATATCGCGGCGCTCGCGCTGCGGTCGGGAAATTCCGTGGTGCTGCGCGGAGGCAGCGCCGCGCGCGATTCCAACACGG
>NZ_JAGGPD010000233.1:0-502 GCF_018613995.1 Microbacterium sp. ISL-103
AACCGTGCCCGACCCCGGCCCCGGCATCTGCGAGCCAGTCGCGGAGCATCGCCGTCTTGGCCGCGACCTCACGAGCGATCGCCTTCAGCCCGTCCGGGCCGTGGTACACGGCGTACATCGACGCCATCACGGCGAGCAGCACCTGCGCGGTGCAGATGTTGCTGGTCGCCTTCTCGCGGCGGATGTGCTGCTCACGGGTCTGCAGCGACAGGCGGTAGGCGGGCTTGCCGTCGGCGTCCACCGAGACGCCCACGAGACGCCCGGGGAGCTGCCGCTCGAGACCGGAGCGAACCGCCATGTAGCCCGCGTGAGGGCCACCGAAGCCGATCGGCACGCCGAAGCGCTGGGGCGTTCCGACCGCGACGTCGGCGCCGAGCGAGCCCGGGGAAGCGATGAGGGTGAGGGCGAGCAGGTCGGCAGCGACGACGGCGAGTCCACCGGCGAGGTGCGCCGCGTCGATCACCGCGGCGGGGTTCCAGACACGGCCGGATGCGGCGGGATA
>NZ_JAGGPD010000233.1:573-3445 GCF_018613995.1 Microbacterium sp. ISL-103
GGGTCTCGAGCAGCGCCTTGGTCTGCGGGAACGCGTCCGCGTCGACGGCGAACACGTTCGACGCCTTCTTCGACGCGCGGCGGGCGAGCAGCATGCCCTCGACCACGGCGGTCGACTCGTCGAGCATCGACGCGTTGGCGGTGGTCAGCCCGGTGAGCTCGGACACCATCGTCTGGAAGTTGATGAGAGCCTCGAGGCGGCCCTGCGAGATCTCGGGCTGATACGGCGTGTACGCCGTGTACCACGAGGGGTTCTCGAGGACGTTGCGCTGGATCACCTGCGGGGTGATCGTGCCGTAGTACCCGAGACCGATCATCGGTCGGTTCACCGTGTTGCGAGCGGCGAGCGCTCGCAGCTCGGCGAGCGCCTCGGTCTCACTCGCCGCGCGAGGGATGACGGAGTCCGAGGTGGCAGCGGTGAAGATCGAGGCGGGCACGGCCTGGCGCATCAGCGCCTCGACCGGGCTCCAGTCCTCGAGCGCGGACTCGACGCCCAGCGCGTCGAGCATGCGACGCTGCGAGGAGGCGGTGGTTCCGATGTGACGATCGGCGAAAGAGACCACTGGCGGATCAGCCCTCCGTGAGTGCGACGTACGCGTCGCGGTCCATCAGGCCCTCGAGAGCGCCCGCGGCGACGGAGACCTTGATCAGCCACCCGGCGGCGAACGGCTCGGCGTTCACGAGAGAGGGGTCGTCGACCACCGTGTCGTTGATCTCGACGACCGTGCCGGTGACGGGGGCGTAGAGCTCGCCGACGGACTTGGTCGACTCTATCTCGCCGACGACCGAGCCTGCGGTGACCTCGGTGCCGACGGCGGGCAGCTCGACGAACACGACGTCGCCCAGCTTGTCGGCCGCGTAGTCGGTGATGCCGATGGTCACGGTGTCGCCGTCGGCGGCGATCCACTCGTGCTCGTCGGTGTAGCTGAGTGCGTTGAGGTCGGTCATTTGGTCCTCCGGTAGAAAGGCAGGGCGGTCACGGTCGCGGGGATCCTGGTCCCCCGCACATCAAGGAATACTGCTGTTCCCGCCGCGGCGGAAGAAGGGGCGATGTATGCCATCGCGATCGGGTGTCCGAGCGTCGGGCTCAGCGCTCCGCTCGTGATCTCGCCGAGGACGGCACCGTCTTCGTCGACCACGGTGTATCCGGCTCGCCCCGCGCGCTTGCCCTCGGCGGTGAGCCCGACGAGAACCCGGGCGTCGGATGCGGCATCGACCGCTCCCTTGCCGATGAAGTCGTCCTTGTCGGCCACCACGACTCGCCCGAGCCCGGCCTGCGAGGGCTTCGTCTCTCTCGAGAGCTCGTGACCGTACAGGGGCATCCCGGCCTCGAGACGCAGGGTGTCGCGTGCCGCGAGACCGGCGGGCACGAGACCGTGCGCCTCTCCGGCCTCGAGCAGTGCATCCCACAGAGCGGATGCGTCGGCGGCGCGGACGAGCAGCTCGAAGCCGTCTTCGCCCGTGTATCCGGTGCGAGCGAGCAGCAGCGGGGCCCCGAGGAACGTCGCGTCGGCCCAGGCGTAGTACTTCTGGTCGCCCCAGGGGACGCCGAGATCCGCGATGCCCGCTGTCGACGACACGATCGCCTCGGCTGTGGGGCCCTGCACGGCGAGCAGAGCGTATTCGTCGGAGACGTCTTCGACGTCGACACCGCGATCGCCGAGGAAGCCCTCGAAGCTGCGCTCCTCGCCCTCGGCACGCCGTGGTCGATCACGCTCGATGCGCGATGGGAACGACCGCACCCGCGATGCGAAGGCCGCATCGACGAATCCTCGGTTGCCGGCGTTGGCGATCACGAGATAACGGTCGTCGGCGAGCCGGTAGACGATGACGTCGTCGACGATGCCGCCGTCTTCGGCGAGCATCAGGGAGTACTTCGCCTTGCCCACGGCCATCGCCGACAGCCGGCCGGCGAGCGAGTAGTCGAGGAACTCCCCGGCGAAGTCGCCGGTGACGAGGAACTCCGCCATGTGAGAGATGTCGAAGAGGCCGGCGGTCTGGCGCACGGCATGGTGCTCGGCCAGATCCGACGTGTATCGCACCGGCATCTGCCACCCGCCGAAGTCGGTGAACGATGCGCCGAGCGCCTCATGGCGTTCGCGGAGCGGGGTGTAGCGAGGGTCGGACATGGAGTTCTCCCGGGCTGGGTCGGGCGGAACAGCGATGACGCCGCTCCTGGGAACTCCCCCTCTGTCATGGGCCTGAGAGCTTCACCCAGAGACTGGGTTTTCACCGTCGGCGGAGACGAGCGCTACAGCATCGCTCGATCTCGCTTTTCAGAGTGGCCGGAACCGCGCGGTACGCGTACCTGAGAGATTGGCGGGGAGGCTTGCTCCTTCGGTGCCCGGCTGCGTTCGCCGGGGCTCTCCCGCGTGGGTCATTCGGCCTGTCTTCACTTGTGGGTTCAGTCTAGCGGGTCGGTGTCGCGGGGACAGGTGCACAGAGGCCGGGCCTCCCGTCGTCCCGATGGACCGGCGACGACAGGAGACCCGACCTGGATGCTGCGCTCAGCGTCCTGCGATCTCGGCGCGCACTTCGTCGCGCAGGCGCCCGAGGTTCTCGGGTTCGGGCGCCGCCCCCAGCAGCGTCTTCGTGTACTCGTGCTGCGGGTTCGTCCAGATCTCCTCCGCAGAGCCCACTTCGACGATCTGTCCCTGCAGCATCACTGCGATGCGGTCGCTGATCTCGATCAGCATCGGCAGGTCGTGCGTGATGAAGATCACTGCGAACCCGAGCCGCTCGCGCAGCCGCATGATCTCCCGGATGATGCCGCGCTGCACCACGACGTCGAGTGCCGTGGTCGGCTCGTCCATGATCATCACCTGCGGATCCAGCGCGAGCGCCATGGCGATCATCATGCGCTGACGCATACC
>NZ_JAGGPD010000008.1:0-219 GCF_018613995.1 Microbacterium sp. ISL-103
TTGTCACTAGGCTTCTCGACCGTACATCGAGAACCACTCAGTGGACGCCTAGCACCAACAAACGGTGTGTTATCAAGTCATCGGCTTATTAGTACCAGTCAGCTGCATGCATTACTGCACTTCCACATCTGGCCTATCAACCCAGTAGTCTGGCTGGGAGCCTCTCACCCGAAGGTATGGAAATCTCATCTTGAGGCCGGCTTCCCGCTTAGATGCTTT
>NZ_JAGGPD010000008.1:298-15849 GCF_018613995.1 Microbacterium sp. ISL-103
TCTAAACCCAGCTCGCGTACCGCTTTAATGGGCGAACAGCCCAACCCTTGGGACCTACTCCAGCCCCAGGATGCGACGAGCCGACATCGAGGTGCCAAACCATGCCGTCGATATGGACTCTTGGGCAAGATCAGCCTGTTATCCCCGAGGTACCTTTTATCCGTTGAGCGACAGCGCTTCCACAAGCCACTGCCGGATCACTAGTCCCGACTTTCGTCCCTGCTCGACCTGTCAGTCTCACAGTCAAGCTCCCTTGTGCACTTACACTCGACACCTGATTGCCAACCAGGTTGAGGGAACCTTTGGGCGCCTCCGTTACTTTTTGGGAGGCAACCGCCCCAGTTAAACTACCCACCAGGCACTGTCCCTGAACCGGATTACGGTTCGAAGTTAGATATCCAGAGTGACCAGAGTGGTATTTCAACAATGACTCCACATGAACTGGCGTCCATGCTTCACAGTCTCCCACCTATCCTACACAAGCCACACCGAACACCAATACCAAGCTGTAGTAAAGGTCACGGGGTCTTTCCGTCCTGCTGCGCGTAACGAGCATCTTTACTCGTAATGCAATTTCGCCGAGTTCGCGGTTGAGACAGTTGGGAAGTCGTTACGCCATTCGTGCAGGTCGGAACTTACCCGACAAGGAATTTCGCTACCTTAGGATGGTTATAGTTACCACCGCCGTTTACTGGGGCTTAAATTCTCAGCTTCGCCTTGCGGCTAACCGGTCCTCTTAACCTTCCAGCACCGGGCAGGCGTCAGTCCGTATACATCGTCTTGCGACTTGGCACGGACCTGTGTTTTTAGTAAACAGTCGCTACCCACTAGTCTCTGCGGCCTCCAAACGCTTTCGGAGCAAGTCCTAATACGCCGAAGGCCCCCCTTCTCCCGAAGTTACGGGGGCATTTTGCCGAGTTCCTTAACCACGATTCTCTCGATCTCCTTGGTATTCTCTACCTGACCACCTGAGTCGGTTTGGGGTACGGGCGGCTTGAACCTCGCGTCGATGCTTTTCTTGGCAGCATAGGATCACCCACTTTTTATTCGCATCGTGTCTCAGCCTATGTGAGTCGCGGATTTGCCTACGACTCGGCCTACGCACTTGCACCGGGACAACCATCGCCCGGCTGGGCTACCTTCCTGCGTCACACCTGTTAATACGCTAACCGCACCAGAATGGGGTCGTGCGCTAGGCCCAACGCGTCACCCCGAAGGGATCAGTCAGTGGGATTCAGACACTTAGCACTACTGGATTAGCTTGGGCGGTTCTTCGCCGGTACGGGAATATCAACCCGTTGTCCATCGACTACGCCTGTCGGCCTCGCCTTAGGTCCCGACTTACCCAGGGAAGATTAGCTTGACCCTGGAACCCTTGGTCTTTCGGAGGACGTGTTTCTCACACGTCTTTCGCTACTCATGCCTGCATTCTCACTCGTGTAGCCTCCACGGCTGGTTTACACCGCCGCTTCGCTGGCCACACGACGCTCTCCTACCCATCAACACGGCTGGACCACGAAGGCCTACCAATAATGTCAATGCCACAACTTCGGTGGCGTGCTTGAGCCCCGTTACATTGTCGGCGCGGAATCACTTGACCAGTGAGCTATTACGCACTCTTTCAAGGGTGGCTGCTTCTAAGCCAACCTCCTGGTTGTCAAGGCAACTCCACATCCTTTCCCACTTAGCACGCGCTTTGGGACCTTAGTTGGTGGTCTGGGTTGTTTCCCTCTCGACTATGAAGCTTATCCCCCACAGTCTCACTGCTGCGCTCTCACTTACCGGCATTCGGAGTTTGGCTGACGTCAGTAACCTTGTAGGGCCCATCGGCCATCCAGTAGCTCTACCTCCGGCAAGAAACACGCAACGCTGCACCTAAATGCATTTCGGAGAGAACCAGCTATCACGAAGTTTGATTGGCCTTTCACCCCTATCCACAGCTCATCCCCTCAGTTTTCAACCTAAGTGGGTTCGGTCCTCCACGACGTCTTACCGTCGCTTCAACCTGGCCATGGATAGATCACTTCGCTTCGGGTCTAGGACATGCGACTGAATCGCCCTATTCAGACTCGCTTTCGCTACGGCTACCCCACACGGGTTAACCTCGCCACATATCGCTAACTCGCAGGCTCATTCTTCAAAAGGCACGCTGTCACAGCTACTAAGGCTGCTCCAACGGTTTGTAAGCAAACGGTTTCAGGTACTATTTCACTCCCCTCCCGGGGTACTTTTCACCTTTCCCTCACGGTACTTGTCCGCTATCGGTCATCTGGGAGTATTTAGGCTTATCAGGTGGTCCTGACAGATTCACACGGGATTTCACGGGCCCCGTGCTACTTGGGATACTCTTCGCGCCAAGGTTGGCATTTCGACTACGGGGTTGGCACCCTCTATGACCGGCCTTTCAAGACCGTTCGTCTATACCATCTTGTAACGCCGCCATCTCGGCAGAGATGACTGAAAAGTCCCACAACCCCCAACGTGCAACGCCTGCCGGCTATCACACACGCTAGGTTTAGCCTGTTCCGGTTTCGCTCGCCACTACTAACGGAATCGCGGTTGCTTTCTCTTCCTGTGGGTACTGAGATGTTTCACTTCCCCACGTTCCCTCTACCCGCCCTATATATTCAGGCGGGAGTCACTAGGTCGGCACGCCGCCCAGCGGGGTTTCCCCATTCGGACACCCTCGGATCAAAACTTGCTTATCAGTTCCCCGAGGCTTATCGCAGATTGCTACGTCCTTCTTCGGCTCCAGATGCCAAGGCATCCACCGTTTGCTCTTAAAGACTTGAAATCACATGAGTTTGAATCAGAATCGACACCAGACTCGAAAGCCTGGCATGAAATTGACTAATGATCTTTAAGATCATCTTGTGCAACCGACAAAAGCCGGCTGCAAGATGCTCGCGTCCACTGTGTAGTTCTCAAAGTACGGGCGGTACCCCTTCTCACTCCCCCCACAGGGGAAACAACAAGAGGCCCAGAGGTACAGAAACGAGCCCGAAGACCCGCATCCGGTCCCTCAGGACCCAACAGCGTGCAGACACCCCGCTCACGAAGCCCCACTTTCCAACCAACCCGAAGGCCAGCGTACTCACGAGACTCAGCTGCGCTGATGTCATGTCAAATGTTCCACCCATGAGCTCCCAGCGAAGAACGAACGTCTTCGATCTGGGTTCTGGACTCCGAAGAGTCAGATGCTCCTTAGAAAGGAGGTGATCCAGCCGCACCTTCCGGTACGGCTACCTTGTTACGACTTAGTCCTAATTACCGATCCCACCTTCGACGGCTCCCTCCACAAGGGTTAGGCCACCGGCTTCAGGTGTTACCGACTTTCATGACTTGACGGGCGGTGTGTACAAGACCCGGGAACGTATTCACCGCAGCGTTGCTGATCTGCGATTACTAGCGACTCCGACTTCATGAGGTCGAGTTGCAGACCTCAATCCGAACTGGGACCGGCTTTTTGGGATTCGCTCCACCTCGCGGTATTGCAGCCCTTTGTACCGGCCATTGTAGCATGCGTGAAGCCCAAGACATAAGGGGCATGATGATTTGACGTCATCCCCACCTTCCTCCGAGTTGACCCCGGCAGTATCCCATGAGTTCCCACCATTACGTGCTGGCAACATAGAACGAGGGTTGCGCTCGTTGCGGGACTTAACCCAACATCTCACGACACGAGCTGACGACAACCATGCACCACCTGTTTACGAGTGTCCAAAGAGTTGACCATTTCTGGCCCGTTCTCGTATATGTCAAGCCTTGGTAAGGTTCTTCGCGTTGCATCGAATTAATCCGCATGCTCCGCCGCTTGTGCGGGTCCCCGTCAATTCCTTTGAGTTTTAGCCTTGCGGCCGTACTCCCCAGGCGGGGAACTTAATGCGTTAGCTGCGTCACGGAATCCGTGGAATGGACCCCACAACTAGTTCCCAACGTTTACGGGGTGGACTACCAGGGTATCTAAGCCTGTTTGCTCCCCACCCTTTCGCTCCTCAGCGTCAGTTACGGCCCAGAGATCTGCCTTCGCCATCGGTGTTCCTCCTGATATCTGCGCATTCCACCGCTACACCAGGAATTCCAATCTCCCCTACCGCACTCTAGTCTGCCCGTACCCACTGCAGGCCGGAGGTTGAGCCTCCGGATTTCACAGCAGACGCGACAAACCGCCTACGAGCTCTTTACGCCCAATAATTCCGGATAACGCTTGCGCCCTACGTATTACCGCGGCTGCTGGCACGTAGTTAGCCGGCGCTTTTTCTGCAGGTACCGTCACTTTCGCTTCTTCCCTGCTAAAAGAGGTTTACAACCCGAAGGCCGTCATCCCTCACGCGGCGTTGCTGCATCAGGCTTGCGCCCATTGTGCAATATTCCCCACTGCTGCCTCCCGTAGGAGTCTGGGCCGTGTCTCAGTCCCAGTGTGGCCGGTCACCCTCTCAGGCCGGCTACCCGTCGACGCCTTGGTGAGCCATTACCTCACCAACAAGCTGATAGGCCGCGAGCCCATCCCCAACCAATAAATCTTTCCAGTAACTGACCATGCGGTCGCTACTCGTATCCAGTATTAGACGCCGTTTCCAGCGCTTATCCCAGAGTCAGGGGCAGGTTGCTCACGTGTTACTCACCCGTTCGCCACTGATCCACCCAGCAAGCTGGGCTTCACCGTTCGACTTGCATGTGTTAAGCACGCCGCCAGCGTTCATCCTGAGCCAGGATCAAACTCTCCGTAAAAAAGAAATGCATACGACACCGGGAAAACGGTGACGCAGCGAGTTTGATGCTGACCAAAGAGACAAATTCATTGCTGACTTTATCCGTTGCCAACCCCACAAGGAGGTTGGTCTTTGATCCAAAGGAATCTCATCCAGCCGAAGCTGAATCGAGGTTATTTGGCATTTGACAAGTGCACGCTGTTGAGTTCTCAAGGATCGGATGCTCCCACGACCCAGTCATCACAACCAGGCCCGAAGGGCAACTTCTCTATCTTATCTTCGCTGTTCAGGCTGTCAAATCGACACGCCGTGAAGCTCAGGACCAGATCTGCAGCTCGGGGCTCAAGGCCGCCGAGGCAACTTCACTAGCTTATCCGTTTCGGAGTCGCTGTCAAATCGACCGTTTCTCCGAAGTGGAAGCTCCAGGTCAGACAGAAATATGTCTGCGATCTGCTCCGAGGAACTGATCGAGTGGAGGTGGTTCTCCGCTTGAGGGGGGTGAAGCTCTCGGCCTCTCCGCTTCCCTGTGGGGCGAACAAGTAATAAGTTACGTGGATTCCGGGACTCCGGCAAATCCGGGCTGTCCGCCGGGCGTGTCGCCCGGCGGACGGCGGATCAGGCCCCGAGGACCAGCTTCAGCTGCTCGACGGCCCAGTCGAGTTCGGTCGCGCGGATCACGAGCGGCGGCGCGATGCGAATGGTCTGCCCGTGGGTGTCTTTGACGAGCACACCGCGGTCGAGCAGCTTCTCGGCGATCTCTCGTCCGGTGCCCTTGGCGGGGTCGATGTCGACTCCTGCCCACAGGCCCGCGATGCGCACCCGGGTGACACCGTGGCCGATCAACGGCTCGAGGCCGGCGGCGAGGTGCGCACCCAGCGCGCGAGCGCGCTCTTGGAATTCCCCGGACTCGAGCATCTCGACGACCCGCAGGCCGACGGCCGCCGCGAGCGGGTTGCCGCCGAAGGTCGAACCGTGCTCACCCGGACGGATGACACCGAGCACACCGGCGTTGCCGACGACGGCCGACACCGGGAGGATCCCGCCGCCGAGCGCCTTGCCCAGCAGGTACAGGTCGGGCACCACGCCCTCGCGGTCGCAGGCGAAGGTCTCACCGACACGACCGAGACCCGACTGGATCTCGTCGGCGATGAACAGGACGTTCTTCTCATCGCAGATCTCGCGGATGCGGCGCAGGTATCCCTCCGGAGGGATCACCACACCGCCCTCACCCTGAATGGGCTCGATCAGCACGGCGGCGGTGTCGTCGGTGATCGCAGCGGCGATGGCATCCGCATCCCCATAGGGGACGATGTCGAACCCCGGCGTGTACGGGCCGAAGTCTGCACGTGCCTCTTCGTCGTCGCTGAAGCTGACGATCGTGGTGGTGCGTCCGTGGAAGTTGCCCGCCGCGACGATGATGCGCGCCTTGCCGTCGGCGATGCCCTTGACGCGGTACCCCCAGGCGCGAGCGACCTTGATGCCGGTCTCGACCGCCTCGGCGCCGGTGTTCATCGGCAGCACCATGTCTTTGCCCGCAAGCGTCGCGAGCGCCGCGGCGAACGGCTCGAGCCGATCGCTCATGAACGCGCGACTGGTGAGCGTGACCCGACCGAGCTGCTCGGTGAGGGCCGCCACGAGTGCCGGATGCCGGTGACCGAAGTTCACCGCCGAATAGGCGGCGAGCAGGTCGAGGTAGCGCTTGCCCTCGACATCCGTCACCCAGGCGCCGTCCCCGCGGGCGATGTTGACCGGCAGGGGGTGGTAGTTGTGGGCGACGTGCGGCTCGGCCGTCACCTCAGCGCCGACGCCGGGCTCGAGAGCGGTCATGCCTCACCGCGCAGCTCGAGGGTGCAGCACTTGATGCCGCCGCCGCCGAGCAGCAGCTCGGACAGGTCGATCATGATCGGGTTGTACCCGCGCTCGCGCAGCTGCTTCTCGAACCCGAGGGCACGGGGCGAGATGACGACGTTGTAGCCGTCGCTCGCCGAGTTGAGCCCGAACACCGAACCGTCTTCATCCGACACGAGGATCGCATCGGGGAAGCGCTGCTCGAGGATCGCCCGGCTCTCATCGTCGAAGGCGCCGGGCAGATACGCGATGTTCGCGCGCTCGGGCCCGCCGTTCTCGACGCCCTGCACAGGGTCGAGCACCGCGATCGCGGTGTCGAGGTGGTAGAAGCGGGGGTCGACGAGGTTGAGCGACACGACCTCGCGGCCGAACACCTCTCCGACCTCGCGGTGACTGTCGCCGGTCGAGCGGAAGCCGGTGCCGGCGAGGATCACATCGCCCACGAGCAGGAAGTCGCCCTCACCCTCGTTGACCTCTTCGGGGATGACCGTGTCGTAGCCGGCGCCGCGGAACCAGTCGGCGAACGCGGGAGCCTCGCCCTGACGCTCGACGAAGCGGAACTTCGGCACGTACGCACGGCCGTCGATCAGGAACCCGCCGTTCGCGGTGTAGACCATGTCGGGGAAGCCCTCGAGCGGCTCGATCAGCTCGACCTCATGGCCGAGCTCGAGGTAGAGGTCGTGCAGCTTCTGCCACTGCTCGACGGCCCTGGCGGTATCGGTCGGCTTGGCCGGCTCCATCCACGGATTGATCGAGTAGTTCACCGTGAAGTGCGACGGCTTGCACATCAGGTAGTGACGGTGGTGTGCGGTGCGGACCGGGGATGCGGTCTCGGACGTCGACGCAGTGGTTTCGACAGACATGGGGCTCCTCGAACAGATGCGGCGGACGCTGTCCAGGGGCCCGGCGGTCCTTCGACCCGCGCCGCTCGGTGAGAGTCGGCGCCCGGGGAAGATGCGACTCGGGCACGCCAGACTCCATTGTGTCATCCGCCCCCTGGGCGCCGCCAGAGCGCGGCCGTCCTCGCTCAGGCTGCCTGCACGACGACCTTGCCCACGGTGTGGCCGGCCTCGAGATGCGCCAGGGCGGCGGATGCCTCGTCGAAGCCGTACTCCCGCTCGATCACCGGTGTGATGCGACCCTCGGCGGTCAGTTCGAGCAGCTTCGCGAGGATCTCGGGCCGAGGCGTGGCCGCGAGTGCACGGATCGGGCGGCTCGACCCGATCGACAGGAGCGCCGCCTTCAGCATCCGAGGGATCGGGCCGAGCACATGCCCTCCGTCGCCGGTCACCAGCACCACCGTTCCGCCGGGCACGACGAGTCGTTGCAGGTCGCGCAGGCCCACGCCGCCGGCGATGTCGATCACGGCGTCGAACTGCCCGGCCGGAAGATCGGTCATCGGCGACGTGCGGTGATCGAGCGTTCGCACGGCGCCGAGATGCTCGACGAGCCGGGCGTTGCGTTCGCCGCAGGATGCCCAGACCTCGGCAGCGCGCAGAGCCGCCAGCTGCACCGCGAAGGTGCCGACCCCTCCGGATGCGCCGATCACGAGGATGCGTGGAACGTGACCTGCCGCGCTGCCCTTGGCCGAGCGGAAGCCGATCCCCGCGCGGTCGAGTGCCTGCCAGGCCGTGCCTGCCGCGACCGGCAGGCACGCTGCGGTCGCCGAGGTGACATCGGGCGGGATCGGCACGAGCCGTGTGGCCGGCACCGCCACGTGCGATGCGAGACCGCCCCCGCCGACGAGCTCGCCGACGACCCGCTCGCCGAGTTCGGCGCCGATCGCATTCGGGCCCACGGCGACGACGGTTCCGGCGACCTCCATGCCGCGCACCGGGTGCTTGGGGCGCGTCAGGCCGAAGACGGGGCGCACGAGCAGCGGATCGCCGAGCATCAGACGCACGTCGCCGGAGTTGAGCGAGGTCGCCTCGACACGCAGCACCACCTCGCCGCGACGGGGCTCGGGCACGGGGATCTGCTCGAGGCGGAACCCGTCGGCCGATCCGTAGGTCTCGCGACGCCACGCCGGCATCATCGCGGTGTCGTTCGTCGGGGTCTTGTTCGTCTCGGTCATGTCACACCTCCGTGGTGGGTTCGGGGTACTGGAAGAGGTCGTCGAGGCCGACGCCGAACGCCCGCGCGATCTGGAATGCGAGCTCGAGCGTCGGTGAGTACTTCTCCTGCTCGATGGCGATGAGCGTCTGCCTGGTCACGCCGATGCTGCGGGCGAGTGCGGCCTGGGTGAGCCCTGCGGCCTCTCGGTGCGCACGGATGCGGTTGGAGACGAGCGTGGGCTTGACCATCAGACGAGCCCCCGCCGGTAGGCGACGACCCGTGCGATCCCGCCGACGATGGTCGCGACCGCGAAGCCTGCGAACATGGCGTGGGCGATCCAGAAGACGTCGGCGTTCATCGCGCAGAGCAGGATCACTCCGGTGCCGGCGAGGGCGACGAAGGCCTGCTCGACGCGACTGCCCATGCGGCTGATGTCGCGATCGCGGATGTCGGACTTGCCTACGCCCTCGGGGTCGCGCGCGCCGGCGATCATGCCCCAGGCGATGCTGATCAGGATGGTGACGACGATGCCGCCGCCGATCATCCACAGCATCAGCGGCGGCCAGTCGACCTCGGTCACCGGGCCACCCGCCGCCTGCTGAAGCACCACGATGACGTACGCCGTGATCGCGATCAGGCTGACGACGAGACCCACCCAGACGTTGCGCTCCTCGTAGACCATGACACCCTCCCGTGTAAAAGATTCTTGACACGAGGTTACGCCTGCGGCATCCACCGTGTCAAGAATTCTTGACACACTCGTTCTCTCCGCCGCGCAGGCGGGGCCATAAGCGCATCCGCATCCTCAGGCGGGGCCATAAGCGCATCCCGACAGCCCGATTCCGGTGCAGTACTGACCCCGCACGCGGCGGTGGGGGGTGCGACGACGCGCGGCGGTGGGGGGTGCGACGACGCGCGGCGGTGGGGGGTGCGACGACGCGCGGCGGTGGGGGGTGCGACGACGCGCGGCGGTGGGGGGTGCGACGACGCGCGACGGGATGCGCGGGGCGGGCCTCAGATGACCGAGGCGCTCCAGTCGTCGGGGTTGCCGTAACGGTGCGCGGTGATGGCGATCGCCTGCTCGTGCACGAACGGCAGCAGCTCGATGCGCCCGGCCGAGGCGACCTCGCCGTCGTACACCGCGAGGTCGGGGTCGCCGTCGACGGCGACGGCGAGTGCCCCGTGCAGCGCAGCGACGGATGCTCGTGACCCCACCAGCCGCACGCGGCTCGGACGCGGCGCGGAGTCGAGAGCTGCGAGCGCATCACCCGAGGTGTCGTCGCGCCGCCGCATCCGCTCGATCCACTCGTCGTCGGTCTCCATGTAGACGACCGCGCCGAGATCCCCGAGCGCACGGCGCACCTCGGCCGGGAGTCCGACGGGAGTCGACAGCACGAAGCCGGCACCTGCTCGCACCGCGGCGATGACGACGCGCAGCAGCTCCTGCCACCCGGCATCCGCCGTCGCCCTGATCGCGACGGGCACCGGACGATACCGGAAGAGGTTGCGTTCGACGCCGAGGTGCGAGACGTCACGCACCTGTCCGAACTCGCGGTCCCAGGCGAGAGCATCCGACAGCGCAGAGCGACGCAGCCATTCGAACGCCTCGTAGTCGAGCGACGGCTGCGCCGATTCGATCAGCTCGGTGATGCGCGAGTCGAGTCCGCGCAGATGCAGCGTGCTCGACACCGGACCCGATCCGCTCGATCGCCAGGATCCGAGTCCGATGAGGTAGTTCGGGCCCCCGGCCTTTGCACCCGGTCCGACCGACGAGCGCTTCCACCCGCCGAACGGCTGGCGCTGCACGATCGCTCCGGTGATACCCCGGTTCACGTAGAGGTTCCCTGCCTGCACGCGGTCGAGCCACAGGTCGAGCTCGGCAGGATTCTGCGTGTGCAACCCCGCGGTCAGCCCGTAGGCGACGGCGTTCTGCAGTTCGATCGCGCGCTCGAGCGTGGGCGCATGCATGATGCCGAGCACCGGTCCGAAGAACTCCTCGGTGTGGAATCGCGATCCCGGCTGCACCCCGACGCGGATGCCGGGCCGCCACAGCCGACCGGAGGCATCGTCGACCGACACGGCCGGTTCGATGAGCCACTGCTCCTCGCCCTCGAGCTCGGTGAGCGCCCAGGCCAGCTTGCCCTGCGGCCGTTCGATCACGGGCCCCACCTCGGCGCGCGGATCGGAGGGCCAGCCGACGTGCAGCGAGCGCGTGGCATCTGCCAACTGTCGGGCGAAGCGCTTGGAACGCCCGACGGGTCCGACGAGGATCGCCAACGACGCCGCCGAGCATTTCTGGCCCGCATGCCCGAAGGCGCTGCGCACCACATCGGCGACGGCCAGATCGAGATCGGCCGACGGGGTGACGATGATCGCATTCTTGCCGCTGGTCTCGGCGAGCAGCGGAAGATCGGGCCGCCACGAGCGGAACAGGGCCGCGGTCTCCCACGACCCGGTGAGGATGACGCGGTCGACCGACTCGTGCGAGATCAGCGCGCGGCCGAGATCGCCCTCTTCGATGTCGACGAGGGCGAGCACAGCGCGCGGCACGCCGACCTCCCACAGCGTCTCGGCGATGACGGCGGCGCAGCGGCGCGACTGCGGCGCGGGCTTGAAGACCACGCCCGAGCCCGCGGCGAGCGCGGCGAGCACTCCCCCGGCCGGGATCGCAAGAGGGAAGTTCCAGGGTGGAGTGACCACCGTGACGCGCGCCGGTTCGAAGGCGGCGCCGCCGACGGCATCCAGCTCGCGGGCCTTGGCGGCGTAGTAGCGCGCGAAGTCGACGGCCTCGCTGACCTCGACGTCGGCCTCGGCGAAGACCTTGCCGGTCTCGGCGGCGGCGACCTCGATCAGCTCGCCCCGCCTGCCCTCGAGTGCGGCGGCGGCGCGCAGCAGCACGTCGGCGCGCTCGGTGGCCGGTCGTGCACCCCACGGCGCCGCGGCCTCTCGCACACCCGAGATCGTGCTCTCGAGCACGGCGGGGTCGTCGATGCGCGCGGCCTCGATGGTCGCGACGCCGATGTCGGAGTCGGCGATGCGGGCGTGGATGTCACGCGCCCAGTCGCGGTTCGCCGGCAGCGACGGGTCGCTGTCGGGGGTGTTCGCGAAGCCGGGGGCACCGCCGGTCGCCTCGTCGAGCTCGCGGGGGGCGTAGACCGCCGTCTCGAGGAACGGCTCGCCCGAGTCATCCGATCCGCGTGAGATGCCGAGCACCGCTTTGGTCAGCTCTTCTTCCGGGGCGGGGGCGACAGGCGCCGGGCGTGCGGATTCGTGCACGGGCGCCTGGCGGTCCTGCGTACGGCGAGCACCGACGCGCAGCGTCGGCGACGTCGACAGCTCGAGCGCGTCGAGGAACCTGTCCTGCTCGCGCACGAAGAGCGTCTCGTCGTCGCCCAGCCGGAACGCGGCCGAGAGGAAGTTGGCGGAGGAGGCGTTCTCTTCGAGCCGGCGCACCAGATAGCTGATGGCCACGTCGAACTCGTCGGGATTCACCACCGGCACATAGAGCAGCACCTCGCCGACCTCGCGGGAGACCGCCTGCACCTGCCCCTGCGCCATGCCGAGGAGCATCTCGAACTCGATCGGCGGTTGACCGCCACCCTCACCGCCGGCCGAGAGGGCACGCAGTCCGCGCTCACCCGCGAGCAGCCAGGCATAGGCGATGCCGAACAGGTTGTGACCGGCGATGCCGAGGTGCACGGCGTCGATGTGCTCGGGGCGCAGCGCCCAGTCGAGGCAGCGCAGGTAGTTGGCGTCGGTCTCGACCTTGGTGTCGTAGGTGGCCTGCGCCCATCCGTGCATCTGCGCCTCGACGCGCTCCATGGCGAGGTTGGCTCCCTTGACGAGCCGGATCTTGATCGGCGCCCCGCCGTGGTCGACCCGGTCGCGCGCCCACGCGGTGAGCTGCTGCAGGGCGGGCAGCGCATCGGGCAGATAGGCCTGCAGCACGATGCCCGCTTCGAGGGCATCGAGGCGCGGGTCCTCGAGCAGGCGCGTGAACACCGCGATCGTCAGGTCGAGATCGCGGTACTCCTCCATGTCGAGATTGATGAACGTGCGGTCGGTGGCAGCGGTCAGGTACAGCGGCAGCAGTCGTTCGACGACGGCCTCGACGACCTCGTCGAATGCCCACATCGAGATGTGGCTGATGATCGCCGACACCTTCACCGAGACGTAGTCGACGTCTGGCCGACGGATCAGATCGTGGATGCCGTCGAGCCGCCGCTGCGCCTCGACTTCGCCGAGCACGGCCTCCCCCAGCAGGTTGAGGTTCAGCCGGGCGCTCGATTCGCGGATCTTCGCGATCGCCGGGCCGAGCTTCGCGGGGCGGGCATCGACGACGAGGTGGCCGACCATCTCGCGCAGCACTCGGCGGGCGATCGGCACGACGGGGGTCGGCAGGATCTGCGCGACACCGCCACCCAGACGCACGGCCGACCGCAGGTACCAGGGCAGGAAGTCGGGAACGATCGGGGCGATCCGGTGCAGCTGGGATGCCGCGGCACCCAAGCTCTCGGGGCGCATGACGCCGTCGACGAATCCCAGTGTGAACGGCAGCCCGTTGGCATCCTGCAGCACCCCGGCGAGGCGTTCGGCCGCCGGGTCGACGTCTGCGGCTGCCGCCTCGATCACCCAGCGGCGGGCGAGCTCGATCGCACGGTCCGCGAGAGAGACGGATTCGGGATCCGTGGAGGGCGTCGGGTCGGCCATGACCTCAGCCTAGGACTGAGAGGCGCGCCTGCCCTTGAGCGACGGGCGGAGCCGTCGGCCCCCTCCGGTTGCAGTTCGTGCCGTCGACAGCCGCGACGAGCGGCACGAACTGCGACCGGAACCGAGCGCGGCGCTCAGAGCGCGGCGAACCGAGCGCGGCGCTCAGAGCGCGGAACCGAGCGCGGCGATCATCTCGTCGTATCCCGCGCGGAAGGTCGGGTAGGTGAGGTCGCCGAGGAACTCCTGCAGCAGATGACCGTCGAGAACCGTGCCCCCGCCGACCTCCGGGTCGATGTGGGGCGGCGGCTCGACCCCGAGGCGCGCGGCGATGTGCGCGACGACCTCGCCGAGCAGCACGGGCTCGCGATCGACGGCGTGGATCAGCGGCGGCGCGGAATCGGCCCGCAGCATCGCATCGAGCAGGCGGACGAGATCCGTCTCGTGGATGCGATTGGTGCGACGCGTGTGGTCGACCGGCGCGGACTCGCGCACGCGGCGGATGAGGAAGTCGCGGCCCGGCCCGTAGATGCCGGCCGGGCGCACGATGCGGGCACCGAACAGCTCCATCGCCAGCTGCTCGCCCTCGACCAGGTCGCCGCCCCGCTCGCTCGAGACCCGCGTCGCATCGCGCTCGGTGAGCGGCGTCTCGCCGGGGCGGCCCTCGAAGACCCGCGTCGAAGACACGAACACGACACGCTCGGGCATCGAGGGCAGGGCTCTGGCGAGCCCCCGCAGCGCCGGCGGATAGATCGACTCGCCCTCGGTGCTCGGCGGCAGCGTGATGACGACCGAGTCGAAAGCGGGCAGCTCCCGGTCGAGCGGATGCCGCAGATCGGCCTCGATCACCGGGAACGGCAGCTCGCCCGCACTCCGGCGCATGGCCGTGACCTGCGAGCCCTGCTCGGCGAGCCGTCGGCCGAGGCGGATGCCCAGCTTGCCGCAGCCCACCAGCAGCACAGCCCCCGGTGCGCGCGTCTCGAGACCCCACGGATCGGTCATCATCAGTTCCAGACGCTCGGGGCGGAGGTGCGCACGGGAGGCAGAACGGATGCCGCGGCCCAGTCGTGCACCCACGCATCGATCTCGGGCACGCCCTCGGGCTTGCCGACGGCCGCGAACAGCTCTTCGTTGGTGACCGTGCCGCCGGTGCGCCGCAGCATGCGGGAGCGCACGATCACCCGGGCGTAGATCTCGCCGCCGACGACGGCCCGGTGCTCGAGGAACACGGCCTTGTCGTCATGTCCGATGAACCGTGACTGCACCTCGAACCGCTGCCAGAGCTGCAGTGACTTGCGGAAGGTCACGGTTTCGCTCGACACCACGGCGTACCAGCCGCGCTCGTTCATCGCGTCGAAGAGTCCCGTGCGGATCAGCAGGTCCCAGCGGCCGAGATCGAACAGCGACAGGTATCGGCCGTTGTTCATGTGGCGCAGGATGTCGATGTCGGTGGGGAGCGTCGTCAGTCTGATGCTGCTGACGGAGGCAGCGTCGAGGGTCTTGCCTCGACGCACCCGACGTCGGGCGGAGAGGATCACGAGGAGGGTGCGCCAGATCACGCTCACGAGGATCGATCGTAGCCAGGAGCGAATGGATCGCGAACATCGTTGTGCGAACCCTCCATCGCGCTCGGGGGCTCTCACGCAGGCATCCGCTCGATTTCCGGTTCCCGGGGGCCGCGCGTAGAGTCACGCTATGAGCGCCGAAGCCCAGCCTGAAGTCATCGTCCGTCCGGTCCGTGATGTGGATGCGGAAGCCCTTGGCCGCGTGCACGCCCAGTGCTGGCACGAGACCTACGACCACCTGATCAGCAAGGCCGCGCTCGAGAAGGTCTCGCCCCGTCGCATGGCGGAGCTGTGGACGCACTGGGCCTCTCAGGGCCCCGAGTTCACGATGCGCGCTGCCCTCGTCGACGGCGAGATCGTCGGCTTCGTCGGCTCAGGTCCCGCCCGCGACAAGGATGCTCCGGCGTTCCGCGAGCTCTACTTCATCTATCTGCTCGACGCGTACCACTCCACCGGCATCGGCCAGAAGCTGTTCGACGCCGCCGTCGAGAAGGACGAGTCGCTCTACCTCTGGGTCGCGGACGACAACCCGCGCGCGCACCGCTTCTATACGCGCAACGGCTTCTCGCTCGACGGCGCCAGCCACACCGAGCCGTTCCTCGGCGAGACGCTGACCGAGGTGCGCTTCGTCCGCTGATCCGGCGTCTGCTGATCCGGCGTCCGC
>NZ_JAGGPD010000234.1:0-8718 GCF_018613995.1 Microbacterium sp. ISL-103
CGAGTGGGCCGACCATGAGGATGACGAGGCCGACGTTCAGGGCGCACGACACAGTGAGGAAGATGAGCGGCGTCCGCGAGTCGCCGATCGCGCGGATGATCGCCGAAAGGTAGTTGAAGAACATCGTCGCGCTGGCGCCGAGGAAGCTGATCTGCGTGAAGATCGTCGCCTCGGCCATCAGCTCGGGCGGGGTCTGCAGCAGGGCGAGGGTCGGTGCGGCGATCAGCGGGGCGACGATCGTGAGCACGACACTCGTGATCCCGGTCAGGATCACGCCGGTCGCCACCGAGCGCCGAACGGCCGCCCCGTCGCCCGCACCGAACGCCTGGGCGATGGGGATCGCGAAGCCGCTGGTGAGGCCCCAGGCGAAGCCGATCAGCAGGAACAGCAGGCTGCCCGTGGCGCCGACGGCGGCGAGCGACTCGACACCGAGGTGCCGGCCGACGAACACGGCATCGACGAACTGGTACATCTGCTGCACCACGTTGCCGAGCAGCAGCGGGATCGAGAACGAGAGGATGACACGCCACGGGCGGCCCGTGGTGAGAGAGGTGGCCATGGGGAAGCGGCTCGCAGAACTGGGGGGTGATCGGGGTTCAGTACCAGGATATCGAATCGATTCGGTTCGATGCCATCCCCGATCGGCAAGTACGGTCGGAAGGATGCCGCAGCAGGACGCGGCACGGAGCACCGGAGGTTCGAGCGATGACGACAGAGAAGACAGGCCGGTCCGTCGGGGTGGACGGATCCGCCGACGGTGACGAGCAGCATCTGAAACGAGCGCTGAGCAACCGCCACATCCAGCTGCTCGCGATCGGCGGGGCGATCGGCACGGGCCTGTTCATGGGCAGCGGCAAGACCATCTCGGTCGCCGGCCCGTCGGTGATCTTCGTCTACATGATCATCGGCTTCATGCTCTTCTTCGTCAGGCGGGCGATGGGCGAGCTGCTGCTGTCGAACCTCAAATACAAGTCGTTCAGCGACTTCGCGAGCGACCTTCTCGGGCCGTGGGCAGGCTTCTTCACGGGGTGGACGTACTGGTTCTGCTGGGTGGTCACCGGTGTCGCCGATGTGATCGCGATCGCCGGCTACACCGATACGCTGTTCCCCGGCATCCCGCTGTGGATCCCCGGCGTGCTCGTCATCGTCATCCTGCTCGCGCTGAACCTGCCGACGGTCGCCGCCTTCGGTGAGATAGAGTTCTGGTTCGCGCTGATCAAGATCATCGCGATCGTCGCACTCATCATCACGGGTCTCGTGATGATCTTCACCGGCTTCCAGCACGATGCGGGCACGGCGAGCTTCAGCAACCTGTGGGACCACGGCGGCATGTTCCCGCACGGATTCATGGGGTTCGTCGCCGGATTCCAGATCGCGGTGTTCGCGTTCGTCGGCGTCGAACTCGTCGGCACGGCCGCCGCCGAGACGAAAGACCCCGAGCGCAATCTGCCGAAGGCGATCAACGCGATCCCGATCCGCATCCTGCTGTTCTACGTGGGCGCGCTCGTGATCCTGATGGCCGTCACCCCCTGGACCGAGTACGTCGCGGGCGAGAGCCCGTTCATCGCCATGTTCGCGCTCGCGGGCCTCGGCATCGCCGCCACGGTCGTGAACCTCGTCGTGCTGACCTCGGCCATGTCGAGCGCGAACTCGGGCATCTACTCGACGTCGCGCATGGTGTTCGGACTCGCGCAAGACGGTGACGCCCCGCGCATCTTCGGCCGCCTGTCGAAGCGCCGCGTGCCCCAGAACGCCCTGTTCCTGTCGTGCATCCTGCTGCTCGCGGGCGTCGTGCTGCTGTACTCGGGCGACGACATCGGCACCGCGTTCGACATGGTCACCACCGTGTCGGCCGTCTGCTTCATGTTCGTCTGGACGATCTTCCTGTGCAGCTACCTCGCCTACCGCCGCACCCGCCCCGAGAAGGCTGCGGCGTCGAAGTTCCGCATGCCGGGCGGTGTCTTCATGGTCTACGTGGTGCTCGCGTTCTTCGTGTTCATCCTCTGGGCGCTGACGACCCAGCCCGACACCCTGACCGCGCTGCTCGTGACGCCGATCTGGTTCGTGCTGCTGCTCGTCGCCTGGCTGTTCGTCCGCCGCTCGCAGAACCACCTGACGCGCCACGCGGCGCACATCGCACACCTGCGAGACGACTCCGCGGAGTAGCGCGCGGGCGGTGGGATGCCGAGAGGGGTTCCGACAGCCCCTCCCTCGTCGCGGGGCACGCGCGTAGCGTCGGCCCTGACGAAAGGACATCTGATGCACACTCGCACACTCGGACAGGGCCTCGAGGTCTCGGCCGTCGGTCTCGGCTGCATGGGAATGTCGCAGAGCTACGGACCGAATCCGGGCACCCGCGACGAGATGATCGGCGTGCTGAGATCGGCCCTCGATCTCGGCGTCACCTTCTTCGACACGGCGGAGGTCTACGGTCCGTACGTCAATGAGGAGCTGGTCGGCGAAGCGCTCGAGCCGATCCGCGACGACGTCGTGATCGCGACCAAGTTCGGCTGGCGCATCGAAGACGGCAAGAGCGTCGGCCTCGACAGTCGGCCCGCGCAGATCCGCCGCGTCGCCGAGCAGTCGCTGAGCCGTCTGCGCACCGACGTGATCGACCTCTTCTACCAGCACCGCGTCGACCCCGATGTGCCGATCGAAGACGTCGCGGGCACGGTCGCCGAGCTGATCGCCGAAGGCAAGGTGCGTCACTTCGGTCTGTCCGAAGCATCCGCCTCGACCATCCGACGCGCGCACTCCGTGCAGCCGGTCACCGCACTCCAGAGCGAGTACTCGCTCTGGACGCGGGATCCCGAATCCGAGGTGCTGCCGGTGCTCGGCGAGCTCGGCATCGGCTTCGTGCCGTTCAGCCCTCTCGGCAAGGGATTCCTCACCGGCACGGTCGACCAGACCACCTCTTTCTCAGACGGGGACATCCGCGGCACGATCCCGCGCTTCAGCGAGGAGAATCGGGCCGCGAACCAGGCCCTCGTGAGTCATGTCACGGCTCTCGCGGAGGCGAAGGAGGCATCGTCCGGTCAGATCGCGCTGGCCTGGCTGCTCGCCAGGGAACCCTGGATCGTGCCGATCCCCGGAACCCGCCGCACGTCTCGCATCGCCGAGAATGCGGGAGCGACGGCCGTCGCGCTCTCGGCCGACGAGGTCGCCGATCTCGATCAGCTCGCCGAGCGCGTCGGAGTGCAGGGAGACCGGTACAACCCTCAGCAGATGTCGTTCGTCGATCGGTGAGCCGACACGTGCGCTGGGTAGTCTGAGGCGGATGAATCCGCCCCGCAGCTACCCGGCCACGATCGCCGCGCCGGTGGAGCACGAGATCGTCATCAAGAAGTCCCGGTTCATCGCGACCGTCGAACCCGTCGACTCGGTCGACGACGCAGAGGCCGTGATCGCGCGCCTGCGCAAGCGGTGGTGGGAGGCGCGACACAACTGCAGCGCGATGGTCACGGGGCTGCTCGGAGATCAGGCCCGATCGTCGGATGACGGCGAGCCGTCGGGCACCGCGGGCGTGCCGATGCTCGAGGTGCTGCGACGGCGGGAGCTGACCGACGTCGTGGCCGTCGTCACCCGTTACTTCGGGGGCGTGAAGCTCGGAGCCGGCGGATTGGTGCGCGCCTACTCGTCGGCCGTGTCGGAGGCTCTCGACCAGGCTGCGCTCGTGCACCGCCAGTCGCTCACGCAGGTGACGATCGACGTCTCGCACGCAGACGCCGGTCGCTTCGACAACCTCCTCCGCGACTGGTCGGGGCATCACGGCGCCACTCTCGGCGAACCCCACTACGCCGCGCTGGCGACGCTCGAGGTGTGGGTGCCCGCGAACGAGCTCGCCCGGCTCGCTGACGACCTCGCGGCAGCATCCGCCGGCGCCGTCGTGCCGCTGCGCGGAGTCGAGCGCATCGTCGACGTGCCGGCCTGACCTCAGCCGACGCCCCCGGCTGATCCACAACAGCATCCGGATATTCTGGATGCCGCGATCTCGGAAGGAGAGCGATGTTCGACAGCCCGCTCTCGGCTTCTGCCTATGAGATCCTCGGCGTGGACCCCACCGTCGACGACGCCGAGCTGCGGCGCGCGTATCGTCTTCGACTTCGCCAGACCCATCCGGACACCGGTGGCGACGCCGCCGTGTTCATCCAGGTGCAGCGCGCGTGGGAACTCGTCGGCACCCCCGAGGGCCGCGCCGCGTACGACCGCCGCTCGGGCACGCATCCCGGCATCCCTGCCGAGCCGGAGTGGAACGGCTGGCGCCCGCAATCGGCGACGCGCACCGACACCCGCCCCCGGGCGCGCTCCTACGGCCACCCCGGCGGATGGCGGCGAGAGCGGTACCTCTCACTGATCCGCGAATGGGCCGGTCGGGGCGTCGAGGTTCCCGATCCCTACGACCCCGCCCTGGTGCGATCCGCCCCGCGCGACCTGCGCCGTCTGCTCGCCGATGCCCTCGCCGAGGAAGCGACCGCCCGCACGGTGAGCGCCCTCGGCATGGGATTCACCGTGTGGCATGACGTCGCCACCTCCACCGACCCCGACGACAAGCTCGACCACGTCGTGCTCAGCCCGTCGGGTCTCTATGGCGTCATGTCCGAGGACTTCGGCGGCGTCGTGGGCTTCCGTCGCGGCGAGATCACGGGCCCGAGCCTCGGCACCCGCGCGCCCGTCACCGCCGCGCTCTCTCGGATGCGCACGGTGGCCAAGGCCGCCCGGGTGAAGTTCGGCGGCGTGATCATGGTGCTCCCCGACGAGGATCTGGCCCAGGCCGTCACGCCGCTCGGCAGCAGCCGTGGCGTGCCCGTCGTGGTCGTGCGCCGCAGTGCACTCGCGATGGTGCTGCGCCAGGGCGTTCCCGGTGCGCGCGCGATCGGCGGCAACGAGCTGTTCGACGTGCGCACCCGCCTGCAGCAGACCGTCACGTTCGTCTGATCAGGGCACGGCCCCATATTCCGACACGTTGGATGCTGTCACCCCGAACCTCTTGACCAGGATCGTCAAACCGGTTTACACTCGCTTCACCCGCATCCGTCAAACCGGTTAAACCCCGAGACGAGGATGCGGCCGATCAGCCGATGTTCCACGAGGAGGTGGCATGAGCCGCACGACGATCGCCGACGTCGCCCGCGAGGCCGGCGTCACCAAGGCCACCGTCTCGCATGCGATGAGCGGCAAGCGGCCGATCTCCGACGACACGAGGGCGAAGGTGCTCGCCGCGGCCGAGAGACTGAACTGGGTGCCGAGCCAGAGCGCGCGCGCACTGGCCACGCAGACCGCCAACGCGATCGCTGTCGTCCTGGCCCGCGACCCCGAGGTCATCGCCAACGACTCGTTCTTCCCCGCTTTCATCGCCGGGGTCGAATCGGTGCTCGCCGAGACCGAGACCGGACTGATCCTGCACGTCGTCCCCGATCGCGCCGCCGAGGAGCGCGCCTACCGCGCACTCAGCCACGGACGCGCCGACGGCGCCCTGCTGCTCGACCTGCGCACCGACGACTGGCGCGTGCCACTGCTCGAAGAGCTCGACCTGCCAGCCGTGCTGGTCGGCGCCTACGAGCAGCCGACCCGGTTCTCGTGCGTGCGCACCGACGACGCCGAGCCCGTGCGCGAGATCATCGCGCACCTGCGCGCCGACGGGCACGAACGCATCGCGCACGTCTCCGGCCCTCTCGACTACGTGCACTCCCGGGTGCGAGCGGATGCCTACATCGAGGCCGTCGGCGGCGACACTCTCCTGCGCGAGGGCGATTTCACCGCGTCGAGCGGTCGGGCGCTCACCGCCGATCTGCTCGGTCTGACCGATCGCCCGACCGCGATCCTCTACTCGAACGACACGATGGCGATCGCCGGACTGTCGTTCGCCCGCTCAAGCGGCCTCAGCATCCCCCGCGATCTCGCGATCGCCGGCTTCGACGACGACCACCTCTCCGCCCATCTCTCCCCTGCACTGACGAGTGTCTCGTCAGGCCCGGCCGCGCGAGGACGCGCGGCAGCCCGTCGGTTGCAGGCCGACATCCTCGGCGCTGAACCGCGCACCGAGGTCGTGGACTGCAACGTCGTGCACTTCCGGGAGAGCACCGCCCGTTAGACGATCACCCGAACCATCGCGTCAAGGAGGACACCATGAAGAAGAAGATCCGCGCAGCAGCGCTCTTAGGAGCGGTCGCGCTCGTCGCCACCGGATGCTCGGCAGGCGGCGGGGGCGGTGGAGGCGAGGCCTCTGCCGGAGCGACCGGTCCGATCGACATCTGGCTGTCGAACAACGAGCAGGAGGTCGCCTGGGGCACCGCCGTCGTCGAGGCGTGGAACGCCGAGCACCCCGACGAGAAGGTCAACGCCCAGGAGATCCCCGCAGGGTCGTCGTCGGAGGAGGCCATCACAGCCGCGATCACCGCCGGCACCGCACCGTGCCTCGTCTACAACGTGGCCCCGGCCGCCGTGTCGGGCTGGGTCAAGCAGGGTGGCCTTGTCGACCTCAACACCATGGAGGGCGGCGGCGACTACATCAGCGAGCGCGGCGGCGACGTCGAGTCGTACGCGACCGACGGCAGCTTCTACCAGCTGCCGTGGAAGTCGAACCCGGTGATGGTGATGTACAACAAGGCGCTGTTCGAGGCGGCGGGCATCGATCCCGAAGATCCGCAGATGGCGTCGTACGACGACTTCCTCGAGGGCTCGCGTGCGATCGTCGACTCCGGAGTGCAGAGCGCGATCTGGCCGGCTCCCACGAGCGAGTTCTACCAGCCCTGGTTCGACTTCTACCCGCTCTACCTCGCCGAGACCGACGGCGAGATGCTGGTCGAAGACGGAAAGTCGACGTTCGATTCCGATGCCGGCAGCGAGGTCGCCGAGTTCTGGAAGACCTTCTACGACGACAAGCTCTCGCCGAACGAGGCCTCGACCGATGACGCGATGTCTGCCGGCACGACCGCCATGCAGCTCGCCGGCCCCTGGGCCATCCCGTCGTACGCCGACACGGTCGACGTCGGGTTCATGCCCGTGCCGACGAGCGACGGCCGGGAGAACCCGACCACCTTCGCCGACTCGAAGAGCGTGTCGATGTTCACCTCGTGCGAGAACCAGGGCACGGCGTGGGAGTTCCTGAAGTTCTCGACCAGCGTCGAGAGCGACGGACAGCTGCTCGAGGCCACCGGCCAGATGCCCATGCGCACGGATCTGCTGGGCACCTACGCCGACTACTTCGACGCGAACCCGAACTACGTGGCGTTCGCCGAGCAGGCCGAGGCGACGGCCGACGTTCCCAGCATCCCGAACTCGGTCGAAGCCTGGCAGGCCTTCCGCGACGAGTACTCCGCCGCGGTGATCTTCGGGAAGAACTCGATCGACGACTTCCTGAAGAACGCCGCGACGAAGATCGACGACCTCGTCGCCGAGTGACGAGCCCGTCATGACGCTCCGAGACGACGCCGTCGCGGACGTGGCCGGGGGCGCTGCAGCCCCGGCCCCGTCCGCGGGACGGCAACCGAGGACGCGGTTGCGCACCCGACTGCTGGGTGCGCAACCGCTCGGCGGCCTCTTCGCGCTGCCGTACTTCCTCTTCGTGATCGCGATCTTCGCGTACCCCCTCGGGTTCGCGATCTACATCGCCTTCCACGACTACTTCTTCACCGCCCCCAACGTCGAGGTCGAGCGCCCGTTCGTGGGCTTCGACAACTTCGTCACCGTGCTCACCGATCCGCGGGTGCTCGGCTCGTTCCGCAACACGCTGATCTTCCTCGTCATCAACGTGCCGCTCACCGCCGTGCTCTCGCTCGTGCTCGCCACAGCACTGAACACCGGCATCCGCTGGGTCGCCGCCTACCGGGTGGCGTTCTACGTGCCGTACCTGACGGCCAGCGTCTCGCTCGTGGGAGTGTGGATGCTGCTGTTCTCGGGCAACGGTCTGATCAACACCATCCTCGGCCCGCTCGCCCCCGATCCGTCGTGGTTGGTGAACAGCGGTCTCGCGATGCCGATGATCGCGCTGTACGTGACGTGGAAGCAGCTCGGCTTCTACATCCTGCTGTACCTCGCGGCACTGCAGAACGTCCCGAAAGAGCTCTACGAATCGGCCGAGACCGACGGCGCCGGAGCCTTCTCGCGCTTCTGGAACGTCACCGTGCCCGGCGTGCGCAGCGCCACGACGCTCGTGCTGATCCTGTCGATCATCACCGGCGCCAACCTCTTCACCGAGCCGTACCTGCTGACCAACGGCGGCGGCCCCGACGGGGCTTCCTCCACACCCGTGCTGCTGATCTATCAGCTGGGCATCCAGCAGCAGAACCCCGACACCGCGGCAGCGATCGGCATGATCCTCGTGATCCTGGTCGGCATGCTCTCGCTCGCCGCCAACCGCGCAACCAGGGAGCGATGACCATGAGACGCAAGCGTTCACTGCCCCGCATCCTCAGTCTGATCCTGCTCACGGTCGCGGCCATCGGCTTCGCCTTCCCGTTCTACTTCATGCTGGTCGGCGCGTTCCAGGAGAGTCCCACCAACTCCCCCGACGAGCTCTTCCCGACGAGCGGGTGGACGGTCGACAACTTCCTCGCGATCGACTCCCGCATCGACCTCGCGGGCTCCCTGCTCAACTCGCTGATCTTCACGGCGGGTGTGCTGCTGGGCACCGTGGTGTTCGGGCTGCTCGCCGGTTATGCGATCGCACGACTCGACTTCCGCGGCCGAGGCGTCATCTGGGTGCTCATGCCGCTCGTG
>NZ_JAGGPD010000234.1:8736-11514 GCF_018613995.1 Microbacterium sp. ISL-103
CGCATCGACGGCGCGGGCGAGATCAGACTGCTGACATCCGTCGCGATCCCTCTGATCAAGCCGGTGCTCGTGACCGTCGTGCTCGTCACCTTCATCGGCCCGTGGAACGAGTTCCTCTGGCCCTTCCTCATCACGAAGGACGCGTCGCTGCAGCCGCTCGCCGTGTCTCTCGCGAACTACATCTCCAATGTCGCCCAGTCGACGGCGAACCCGAACGGGGCGATCCTCGCCGGTGCCACCGCGCTGGCCTTCCCCGTCGTCATCCTGTTCATCGTCTTCCAGCGGTTCTTCCGAGCCACCGACCTCGGCGCGGCCGTCAAAGGCTAGCCAGAAAGGCACCCCATGTTCTCCGGAGCCACCTTCCCTCTCGGCCCGTTCACCCCGTACGAGGGCAACCCGATCCTGCGCCCGAAGGGCGACAGCTGGGAGTCGGCCAACCTCTACAACCCGGCCGCGATCGTCGACGGAGACGAGGTCGTGCTGCTCTACCGCGCGCACGCCGACGACATCGTCTCTCACATCGGCATCGCGCGGTCGAGCGACGGCGTGAACTTCACCCGCGAAGACGCACCGATCCTCTCGCCCTCCGAGGACTACGAGACCTTCGGCTGCGAGGATCCGCGCATCGCGCTGATCGACGGCACGTACTACCTGACCTACACGGGGTGGGATCGGCGGAGCGCCCAGCTGTGTCTCGCCACCTCGACCGACCTGCGCACCTGGACCAAGCACGGCCCGCTGTTCGATGACTTCGACACGTTCAAGACCATGGACCCACGCGGATTCAACTGGTCGAAGGCCGGGGTCATCGTGCCCACGATGATGCACGGCAAATGGTGGATGTACTTCGGTGAGGGCGCGATCTACTGGGCGACCAGCGACGACCTCATCCACTGGACGCCGGGCACCCCCGACACCGAGCCGATGTACTCGCCGACTCCCGGCACCTGGGATGAGGCGCTCGTCGAGATCGGCACCTCGCCCGTGCTCGCCGACAACGGCCTTCTCGTGTTCCTCACGAACGGGGCGACCCGGGTCGTGCACGACGACGGCTCGGTCGACGTCGACTACCGCTGCGGGCAGATCGCGATCGACCCCGATGAGCCGACGAAGGTCATCGCGCGCCTGCAGGAGCCGTGGCTGCGGCCTCAGACCTTCGAGGACATGCACGGTCTGGTGTCGAACGTGACCTTCGTCGAAGGACTCGTGAAGTTCCAGGACAGATGGTTCGCGTACTACGGGCAGTCCGACACGACGCTGGCCGTCGCCATCCACGATCCCGCGAAGCCGTGGGGTCGGGCGCTGCGAGACGGCGCCGACTCGAGCGCGAGCGAGGAATGAGACCATGGCCATCTCCCGACGGACCTTCCTGAGCGCGGCTGCCGCCACCTCGGCGCTGGCACTGCTGCCCCTCGAACAGGCCGGTGCCCAGGCCTCGGCATCCGCATCTCGCCTGCCCCTCGGCTCTCTGCCCGCCGGCGCCGGTCGCGGCGCCCGGCTGACGAACCTCACGCATCTGCGATTCCTGCTCGCCGAGGTGCCGGTGGTCGCGAGCGCGACGCACACGACGTTCGGCATCGACGCGTCGCCCCGGGTACTCGCGCCGTGGACCTACGCCGACACCGACGGCGCGGGCGGATACCGACCGGTGGGAGGCGGCACGAAAGACGCGACGACCGGGTACTGGACGCAGGGCGCCTACAACGCGGATGACATCGCTCGCGCAGCCATCGTGTTCCTTCGCGACTGGAAGGCGACCGGCGACACCCAGAGCCGCGACGAGGCGCGCGACGTGCTGCGCTCTCTCGCCTTCCTGCAGACGACGAGCGGCTCGAATGCGGGCCGTGTGGTGCTGTGGCAGCAGGAAGACGGCACGCTGAACCCGAGCGCGATCCCGATCGAGCTGCCCGACCCTTCGGATTCCGCCGAGTCGTACTGGCTCGCGCGCACGGTGTGGGCGTTCGGCGAAGGGTATGCGGCGTTCCGGCGCGAGGACCGCGCGTTCGCGGCGTTCCTACTCGAGCGGCTGCATCTGTGTCTCGACGCCCTCTCTCGCGAGTCGCTCTCGCGCGCCGGTCAGTGGGTGCGCAGCGACGGTCGACGACTGCCCGCATGGTTGATCGCCGGCGGCGCGGATGCCACGGCCGAGGCGATGCTCGGACTCGCCGCGGCGACCGAAGCGGGTGACGCGAGAAGCCGGCAGGCCCTGCAGACGTATGGCGAAGGGGTCGCCGCGATGGCGAGCGACCCGGCGAAGGGCTGGCCGTTCGGCGCCGTCCTGCCGTGGACGGGGTCGCTGGGCTTCTGGCACGCCTGGGGTGCGGCCGCTCCCGAGGCGCTCGCCCGTGCCGGTGCGGTGCTGCGGCGACGCGAGTGGAAGGCGGCAGCCGTGGCGGATGCCGGAACGTTCACGCCGCAGGTGCTCGCGTCAGGGGGTCCGCACAATGCGTGGGCGCCGCTGCCCGCCGAGGCGCAGATCGCCTACGGTGCGCACGGGCGTGTCGCAGGCTCCGTGCAGGCTGCCGCGGTCGGTGGCGAAGGGCTGCGCGTGCTCGCAGGGCTCGCAGCCGGCTGGTTCTTCGGAGCGAACACCGCCGGCATCCCCGTCTACGATCCCGCCACGGGTGTGACGTTCGACGGGGTCGAGACCGACGGTCGCGTCAACCGCAACTCGGGAGCCGAATCCACGATCCACGGGCTGCTCACGATGCTGCTGCTCGACGCGAACCGCGACATCGCACGGAGCGCGACCTCGATCACCGGGCTGTCCTCGTACGC
>NZ_JAGGPD010000235.1 GCF_018613995.1 Microbacterium sp. ISL-103
GAACACGATCATTCCGTCGAAGTTCTCGACCTCGAGGATGCGCGTCAGTGCGTCGACCTTCTGCGCGTACGACACCACGAGGTAGCGCTGCGTGATGTTCGTGCCGGTCGCGGTCTTCGACTTGATGCTGATCTCTTCCGGCTCGCGCAGGTACTTCTGCGCGAGGCGACGGATCTGCGGCGGCATCGTCGCAGAGAAAAACGCGACCTGCTTCTCGGCGGGCGCCTGGGCGAGGACCTGCTCGACATCCTCCGCGAAGCCCATCTTCAGCATCTCGTCCGCCTCGTCGAGCACCAGGTACTGCAGCTGCGAGAGATCCAGCGTGCCCTTGGCGAGGTGGTCCATGATGCGACCGGGGGTTCCGACGATCACATGCACGCCGCGGCGCAGCGCAGACAGCTGTACGCCGTAGCCCTGTCCGCCGTAGACGGGAAGGACGTGGACGCCCTTCATCTTCGACGCGTACGACTCGAAGGCCTCGCAGACCTGCAGGGCGAGCTCACGCGTCGGCGCGAGGACGAGTGCCTGCGGGGACTTCTGCGACACGTCGAGGCGCTCCAGCACGGGGAGCGCGAAGGCCGCGGTCTTTCCCGTTCCGGTCTGCGCCATGCCGACGACATCGCGACCCGAGAGGAGGGTCGGGATCGTCGCAGCCTGGATGGGGGAGGGGGTCGCGTAGCCGAGGTCCTGGATCGCCGTGAGGACGGGGCCGGTGATGCCGAGCTCCTCGAATCCAGGGGTCTCGGGGGCGTCGGTGGGCACAGCGTCTTCAGGAGTCACTGACCAAGGGTAGCGCTTCGCGGGTTCGCGTGCCTGTGAGGGCGCCCTCAGGAGCCGGTGGTGAGGGCCAGGAGCTTCTCTCTGACCTGCCTCCTGAGAACCTTGCCGATCAGCGACTTCGGCAGTTCGTCGACGACGAACACCCGGCGCGGAACCTTGTACGGCGTGAGGATGCTGCGCGCGTAGTCACGAATCGCCTCGACATCGACGTCCGATCCGCCGTCCACGACGATCGCCGCGACGACCTCTTCACCGGAATGCTCGCTCGGAAGCCCGACGACTGCCGCATCGACGACCTGCGGATGCTGTCGGAGCGCATTCTCGACCTCGGTGGGGGCGACGTTGAAGCCCCCGGTGATGATGAGCTCCTTGATGCGATCGACGATCCGGATGAATCCCGCGTCGTCGACAGTGACGATGTCGCCCGTGCGGAACCATCCGTCCACGAACACGGCCTCGGTCTCCTCCGGCTTTCCGTAGTAGCCGGAGAACACCTGCGGCCCGCGCACGAGCAGCCCACCCGCAGATCCGGCGGGGACGTCTTCGGTGGGGCTCTCGGGATCCACGACTCGGCATTCCGTGCCGGGCAGGGGGAGCCCGACGGTGCCGGGAACGCGATTCTCCGCGACGGGGTTGGCCATCAGCACGGGCGAGCACTCACTAAGTCCATAGCCTTCGACGAGGAAACCGTGCGTCGCCGCCTCGAAGGGCACCACCAGATCATGGGGCAGGGCCATCGCGCCGGAGATCGCGACCGCGATGCCGTCGAGCGAGACGCCCTTGGCAGTGGCCGCCGACAGGAGTCGATCGGCGATCGGCGGCACCAGAGGAAGGAACGTCGCAGGATGCTTCTTCATCACATCGAGGACGAGATCGGGATCGAACTTCGGGAAGAGCACGAGGCGAGCGCCCATCGACATCGCGAAGGTCAGGCACAGCGTGAGACCGGAGGCGTGGAACATCGGCAGCACTGCGTACACGGCGCATCCCTCACCGCGGTGGATCGACGGCACCCATGCCTGTGATTGGGCCGCGTTGGCGAGAAGATTCGCGTGAGTGAGCGCGGCACCCTTGGGCGTGCCCGTCGTTCCCGACGTGTACTGGATGATGGCGAGGTCGCCGGTGGTCGGCTTCGGATGCGTCGTGGCGATCGGGCCGGACTTCACGAGCGCGTCCCAGGTCACGGTTCCGCGGACGCGCTCGGTCAGCGCTGCGCGTGATTCCCTCGCCTTGGCCACAGGCAGGCGCAGCGCCGCGCGAGTGAGAAGGGGCATGGCCCGGGTGACGTCGACGGAGACGAGGTTCGTCACCGCGAGGTCGGCCGGGAACTCCTGCACAGTCGAGACGACCTTGTTCCAGACGATCGCGTGCTTCGCTCCGTGATCCTCGAACTGCTTCCTCAGCTCGCGCGGCGTGTACAGCGGGTTGTGCTCGACCACCACAGCTCCGAGCCGGAGCACTGCGTAGAACGCGACGATGTGCTGCGGGCAGTTCGGAAGGACGATCGCCACCGGGTCGCCCGCCCGCACACCCAGAGCGCGCAGGCCTTCGGCGGCGCGGTCGATCGATTCCTGGAGCTGCGCGTACGTGGTCACGCGCCCGAAGAACTGGAGTGCCGGTGCGTCCGGGTAATCGCGCGCAGAGGCGGCGACGATGTCGATGAGGGATCCGGAGACGGGGGCCAGGTCGTCCGGGACGCCGTCGGCGTAGCTGGCGATCCACGGGCGGGGAGGCTGGTAGGAGCTCACCCGCCCAGCATAGGGCGGCCGTGCAGGCGGCAACGGGAGCAGGCGGGTGCGGCAACTAGACTGGGGTCGTGTCTGAAATCACCCCTGATCTTGTGCGCCATCTCGGCGTGCTCGCGCGCATCCAGCTCAACGACGACGAGGTGACGAGGCTCACGGGCCAGCTCGACGCCATCGTCGACAACATCGCGAAGGTGTCGGAGGTCGCAAGCCCCGACGTCGCCGCGACGAGTCATCCGATCCCGCTGAGCAACGTCTACCGTCCCGACGTGGTGGGCGAGACGCTCACGCACGAGCAGGTGCTCCAGAACGCACCGGATCAGGCCGACGGCCGGTTCCGGGTCACCGCGATCCTGGGAGAAGAGCAGTGAGCGACATCATCCGCATGACCGCGGCCGAGCTGGCCGACAAGCTCGCGAGCCGTGAGATCTCGAGCGTCGAGGCCACTCGCGCTCACCTCGACCGCATCG
>NZ_JAGGPD010000236.1 GCF_018613995.1 Microbacterium sp. ISL-103
CCCGACGACACCGCGTACGCCCTGCCCAAGAAGGGCTCGGGCACGCAGGAGATCGCCACGACCATGGCGTTCGTCCGTCTGCTGAAAGACCTGCTGCGCTCGAAGGACTTCGGCCACCGCATCGTGCCGATCATCCCCGACGAGGCTCGTACGTTCGGCATGGACGCGTACTTCCCGTCTGCGAAGATCTACAACCCGAACGGCCAGCACTACACGTCGGTCGACCGCGAGCTCCTCCTCGCCTACAAGGAGAGCCCGCAGGGCCAGATCGTGCATGTCGGCATCAACGAGGCGGGCGCTCTCGCGGCGTTCACCGCGGCGGGCACCTCCTACGCCACGCACGGCGAGCCGCTGATCCCGATCTACCTCTTCTACTCGATGTTCGGATTCCAGCGCACCGGCGACGCGCAGTGGGCCGCGGGTGACCAGATGGCCCGAGGCTTCATCATGGGCGCGACGGCCGGTCGCACCACCCTCACGGGTGAGGGCCTGCAGCACGCCGACGGTCACTCGCACCTGCTCGCCGCCACCAACCCGGCGACGGTCTCGTACGACCCGGCCTACGGCTACGAGATCGCGCACATCATGCGTTCGGGTCTCGAGCGCATGTACGGCGGCAACCACGAAGACCCGAACGTCATGTACTACATCACGCTCTACAACGAGCCGATGGTCATGCCCGCCGAGCCTGAGAATGTGGACGTCGACGGCATCGTTCGCGGTATCCATCGCATCTCGGTCGGCGAGGGCGAGGGCCCCCGCGCCCAGCTCTTCGCATCGGGTGTCGGACTCCCCTGGGCCCTCGAGGCGCAGCAGCTGCTGAAGAACGACTGGGGCGTGATCGCCGATGTCTGGTCGGTCACCTCCTGGACCGAGCTGCGCCGCGACGGTCTCGCCGCCGACGAGCACAACTTCCTGCACCCGGAAGAAGAGCCCCGCACCGCGTACCTCACGCAGAAGCTGCAGGGCGCCGAAGGTCCGGTCGTCGCTGTGAGCGACTTCATGCACGCCGTGCAGGACCAGATCCGTCCGTGGGTTCCGCAGCGTTTCGCGACGCTCGGCGCCGATGGCTTCGGATTCTCCGACACACGCGCCGCTGCTCGTCGCTTCTTCAAGATCGACGGCCCGTCGATCGTCGTCCGCACGCTGCAGTCGCTCGCCGAAGACGGGGTCGTCGACCGTTCTCTCGCCGCGCAGGCCATCCAGAAGTACAGCCTGCACGACGTGAACGCCGGCACCAGCGGCAACGCGGGCGGCGAAAGCTGAGCCATCGGTGACGGGTTCCTCTTCGCGCGGCATGGACAAGTCCGCCACGCTCACCTGGCTGCGCCGGATCTCCGGTGACATCGCCTCGGTGACGATCAAACGCCTCGAGGACACCCTCCCCTGGTACGCCGACATGCCACCAGCCCGCCGCTCTGCGGTCGGGCTGGTGGCCCAGGCCGGCATCACCTCGTTCATCCAGTGGTACGAGGACCCGACGTCGACGCCGTGGATCGCCGCCGACATCTTCGCTGCGGCACCGCGCGAGCTCCTTCGCAGCGTGAGCCTGCAGCAGACGCTGCAGCTCATCCGCGTCACCGTCGAGGTCACCGAAGAGCGGGTCGCCGGCAAGGGCGCGGATCTCCGCGAGGCGATCCTGCTCTACTCTCGCGACGTCGCCTTCGCCGCAGCCGACGTCTACGCCCGCGCCGCCGAGGCGCGTGGGCTCTGGGATGCCAGGCTCGAAGCCCTCGTCGTCGACTCCATCCTCACGGGCGAGGCAGACGAAGAGCTTCCGAGCCGGATCGCTGCCCTCGGCTGGCACGGCCACGGTGAGGTCGCAGTGCTCGTGGGCACGACTCCCCCGCAGTTCGATGTCGACCTGGTGCGCCGCACGGCGCGAAAGCTCGCCGTCGACGTGCTCATCGGCGTGCAGGGCTCGCGTCTCGTGCTCGTCATCGGTCGCGCGCGCATCGCCGGACAGGAACTCGCCGAGGGCGAAGAGGAAGAACTCGGCTTCGAAGAGATCGCCTCGCGCCTCGAGCACTCCTTCGGCCCCGGGTATGTCGTGCTCGGCCCCGCCGTCGCGGCCCTCGTCGCCGCCAGCCAGAGCGCAC
>NZ_JAGGPD010000237.1 GCF_018613995.1 Microbacterium sp. ISL-103
GGGTGCTGAGGCCCCGGCCGGACGCTGGAACTTCAGCCGCTACAGCAACCCCGTCGTCGACGAGGCAATCCAGGCCGCGATCAGCACCAACGACGAAGCCGAGAAGAAGGAGCTCTACGGCACGATCCAGACCGAGATCGTCCGTGACCTTCCCTACATCCCGCTCGTCATCAACGCGACGCAGACCTTCTACAACACGAAGGACTTCACGGGATGGCCGACGGAGGAAGATCTCTACGCCTTCCCGCCGTCCTGGGGAGCCATCGCAGCGGGCTACGTCCTGACGCAGCTCGAGCCGGCGAACTAAGCACATGGGGTCGGGGGAGCAGGAAGCACGGTCAGTGACATGAAGTTCTATGCACGAAGGATCGGGTTCTACGCGTTCACGCTGTGGGCCGCGATCTCACTCAACTTCCTGCTTCCCCGGCTGATGCCGGGGAACCCGGCGGACATCATGATCGCCAAGATGCAGCGAGCGGGCGGCGAGGTCTCCGAGACCACGATCCGCAACATCAAGCTGCTTCTCGGCGGCGATGACTCGTCCCTCTGGGAGCAGTACATCTCGTACTGGGGGCGGATGCTCCAGGGCGATCTGGGCATCTCCGTCACGAAGTTCCCCACTCCGGTGAGCGAGCTGATCAGCCAGGCGCTGCCCTGGACGCTGATCCTCGTCGGCACGGTGACCGTGATCTCCTTCATCCTCGGCGTGGTGCTGGGGGCCTGGGCGGGATGGAAGCGCGGTACCTGGGTCGACCATCTGATCCCCGCGACCACCGTGCTGCAGTCCATCCCATACTTCTGGATGGCACTGCTGCTGGTCTCGATCTTCGCCGTGGGACTCGGCTGGTTCCCGATCTTCGGCGGGTACGACGTGTTCGAGTTCCCCGACGGCCCGGAGCCGACGTGGGCGTTCTTCACGAACGCCCTGTCGCACGCGATCCTTCCGGCGCTGACGATCGTCATCTCATCGGTCGGCGGCTGGATGTTCGGGATGCGCAACATGATGGTGCAGACCATGGCCGAGGACTACGTGCTCACGGCCGAGGCGAAGGGCCTGCGTCCTCGTCGCATCATGACGACGTACGCTGCCCGCAACGCCGCGATCCCCTCGATCGCGGGCTTCTCGATCACCCTGGGATTCGTCGTCGCGGGGTCGATCGTGATGGAGCAGGTGTTCACCTACCCGGGCATCGGCAAGCTGATGTTCCAGGCGGTCACGAACAACGACTACGCGCTGATGCAGGGACTCTTCCTCGTCATCACCATCACGGTGCTCGCCGCCAACTTCATCATGGACCTCGTCTATGGCTTCATCGACCCGAGGGCTCGCCAGAATGTCTGACACCGAGAACACAGCGCTGATCACCAAAGACCAGCCCACGACACAGCCGGCGACCACCATCTCGCTGGCCACGCAGCGGGGCCGAAAGCGCCGCCGCGTCCTGCCGACGTCATCGTCGAAGTTCATCATCGGAGCGACTCTCGTCATCGCGATCGTGCTGTTCGCGATCATCGCTCCGATCTTCTCCCAGAATCCGCGGAGCACCGACAACCCCGCGCTTCTTCCTCCGTCGCCCGAGCACTGGCTCGGCACCACCAAGCTCGGCAACGACATGTTCGCCCAGCTCGCGATCGGTGCGCAGGGCTCGCTCCTCGTCGGCGTCGTCGCCGGTGGCATCGCCATCATCCTGTCGCTGCTCTTCGGCGTTCGTGATCCCCGGGCTGCCGCTCATGATCGTGATCGCCGCCTACCTGCAGAACGGCGGACTCCTGATGATCATCGCGGTCATCGTCGTCACCGGATGGGCGTGGGGCGCGCGTGTGCTGCGCAGCCAGACCCAGTCGCTGCGCGGCAATGACTTCGTCACCTCGGCGCAGTTCTCCGGCGACAGCCGGGCACGCATCGTCTTCCGCGAGATCCTGCCGAACATGACCTCGATCATCGCGGGCACGCTCTTCGGGGCGGCGACCGCGGCGATCCTCGCGGAGGCGGGGCTCGAGTTCCTCGGCCTCGGCGACTCGAGCATCGTCAGCTGGGGCACCATGCTCTATTGGGCGCAGAACTCCAACTCGCTCCTCACCGGCCAGTGGCTGCTGCTGTTCGCCCCGGGTCTCTGCATCGCCCTGCTCGCACTGAGCCTGACACTGATCAACTTCGGCGTGGACGGAATCTCCAATCCGCGCCTGCGAGAGGGGAAGGGCCGATGAGCGCCATGACCACGGATGACGTGCTTCTGGATGTCCAGGGTCTCTCGGTCGAGTACGCCTCGCCGGGTGCGACTCCGGTCACGGCCGTCGAAAACGTCTCGTTCACGCTGCGACGCGGCGAGTTCGTCGGTCTCGTCGGCGAGTCGGGCTCGGGCAAGTCGACGCTCGGCTTCGCCCTGACGCGCCTGCAGAAGCCCCCGGCCCGCATCAGCGCCGGACGCATCCTGTTCGACGGCCGCGACATCCGCGAACTCGATGCGGAAGAGCTGCGGCGTCAGCGCCAGGGCGGATTCGCGATGGTGCTGCAGTCCGGCATGAACGCGTTGAACCCGGTGCGCACCGTCGGGACGCACTTCCAGGACATCTTCGCCGCTCACGGGCACGTCGCCCGGGAGAGCCGGGATGCCAGGGCCCGCGAGCTGGTCGGCAAGGTCGGTCTCGACCCGCAGGTGCTGTCCCGGTATCCGAGCGAGCTGTCGGGCGGAATGCGCCAGCGTGCATCGATCGCGCTCGCTCTCTCGCTCGAACCGCAGCTGATGGTGTTCGACGAGCCGACCACGGCCCTCGACGTGCTCGTGCAGCACGCCGTGATGGACACGATCAAGGATCTGCAGCGCTCCGAGCATTTCACCGCGATCCTCATCAGTCACGACCTGGGCATCGTGCTCGAGGCGACCGACCGGGTGATGGTGATGCACGAGGGGCGGATCGTCGAAGACGCGCCGAGCCTCGACATCCTGCACCGTCCGCAGGACGAGTACACGCAGATGCTGCTGAGCCACTACGCCGACCCGCGGGCCGAGTCCATCTCGATCCCCGGATTCGTCGACCTCGGCACCCGGCGTCGTCAGGGGCACTCGCGCACCGATCTGACCGAGACCCTGCCGACGGTGTCGCAGCGCGACACCCGCCGGGCGGATGCGGCGATCGTGGTCGAGGGCGTGTCGAAGCGCTATCCGGCGCCGCGCCGCGGTGAGAAGCCGGTCGTCGCGGTCGACGACGTGTCGTTCCGGCTGGAGCCGGGTGAGGCGCTCGCGCTCGTCGGCGCCTCGGGGTCGGGGAAGTCGACGATCGCGAAGCTGATCACCGGAGTCGAGAAGCCCACCGAGGGCACGGTGCGCTTCGGCGATGTCGACGTCGCGACGCTGCGCCGCCAGGGGCTGCGCGACCTGCGCAAGGACGTGCAGATGGTGTTCCAGGACCCGTATGCCGCGCTCAACCCGCTGCACACCGTCGAGTACGCGCTCAGCCGGCCGATCCGCAACTACACCCCTCTGCGCGGACAGGAGGCGAGGGACCGCATGCTCGAGCTGCTCGAGACCGTGGGCCTCACCCCGGTCGAGCAGTTCGCGGCCAAGCTGCCGCACCAGCTCTCGGGCGGTCAGCGCCAGCGCGTGGTCATCGCCCGCGCACTGGCGAGCGATCCGCAGGTGCTCATCGCAGACGAGCCCGTGTCGATGCTCGACGTGTCGCTGCGCGCCGGCGTTCTCGCGCTGCTCGAAGACCTGCGTGAGAGGTGGGGCATCAGCATGCTCTACATCACGCACGATCTGCTGAGCGCGCGTCTGGTGACCGAGAACATCCTCGTGCTCAACAGCGGACGCGTCGTCGAACGCGGCGAGACGTCCCAGGTGCTGCAGCATCCCGAAGACCCGTACACGGTGCAGCTGCTGGATGCCGTGCCGAACCCATCACGTATCTCGAAATAGAGAGGAGAGCACTCGTGCTCACATTCCCTGACGGCTTTCTCTGGGGTGCTGCGACCGCAGCCCATCAGGTGGAGGGGAACAACACGACCAGCAACTGGTGGGCCATGGAGCATGCTCCGGGTTCGCAGATGGTCGAGCCCTCCGGCGATGCCGCCGACCACTTCCACCGGTACCCGGAGGACATGCGTCTGCTGGCGGACGCCGGTCTGAACTCGTACCGCTTCTCGATGGAGTGGGCGCGTATCGAGCCCGAGCGCGGGTTCGTCTCGCGGGCGATGCTCGACCACTACCGCCGCATGATCGACACGGCCCGCGAGAACGGGCTCGACCCCACGGTGACCCTGATGCACTTCACGGTGCCGCAGTGGTTCCAGAAGGACGGCTTCTGGCGTGCCGACGACGCGGTCGACCTGTTCTCGCGCTACGTCGAGACGGTGCTCCCGATCATCGAGGGTGTGACCTACGTCTGCACGATCAACGAGCCGAACATCGCGGCGATGCTCGCCGGGGGAGAGGATGCGGCGAACCTCGTCGCCTTCGGACTGCCGAACCCCGACCTCGCGGTCGCCGACACGCTGCTCGACGCGCATCACCGCGCCTCCGAGATCCTGCACTCCGTCTCGGGTGTGCAGGCCGGATGGACGATCGCGACGCAGGCGTTCCACTCCACAGGAGAGCCGGGTGCCGACGAGATGCTCGCCGAGTACGGCGACCCGCGCGACCACTGGTACCTCGACCAGTCCGCCGGTGACGACTTCGTCGGCGTGCAGGCGTACACGCGCACCTTCATCGGCCCTGAGGGCCCCCGCCCGGTCTCCGACGATGTCGAGACCACGCTCACGGGGTGGGAGTTCTTCCCCGAAGCTCTCGAGATGGGCGTGCGCAGCGCGTGGGAGCGCAGCGGTGGAGTGCCGGTGCTCGTCACCGAGAACGGCATCGCGACGGCGGACGACACCCGCCGGATCGCGTACACGCAGGGTGCCCTCGAGGGGCTGCACCGTGCGATCTCCGACGGCATCGAGGTCAAGGCGTACCAGCACTGGAGTGCGCTCGACAACTACGAGTGGGCGAGCGGATTCCGTCCGACCTTCGGTCTGATCGGCTTCGACCACGAGACCTTCGAGCGCTCGCCGAAGCCTTCTCTCGCCTGGCTGGGCGAGGTCGCACGCCGCAACGGGCTCTGAGCCGGACGACCCCGGGGCTCTGCCCCGGGGTTACCCTCGGATCATGAGCCATGCAGCCCGTACGACGCGCGGAGACGGGCTTCGATCGGCGGCCGCCGGCCTGAGTGCGGCGGTGGTCGCAGTCGGCCTCGCAGAGCTGGTGGCCGCGGTGGTCGAACCCAGCGCGAGCCCCTTCGCCGTGATCGGCGGGGGGCTGATCGATCTCGCGCCCAGCTGGGCGAAGGATGCCGCGATCGCCCTGTTCGGCACGGCGGACAAGATCGCGCTCATCACCGGCATCGCCATCGTGCTCGTGGGCGTCGCGGCGCTCGCCGGCATCCTCGAGTCCCGGCGCGCCGGTGTCGGCGCCGTGATCCTCGGCGCTCTCGGCGTGCTCGCTCTCGTCGCCGCGATGATCCGACCCGGAGCGGGCCCCTTCGCCTGGCTGCCGGGCCTCGTCGCGGGCGTCGCCGCGGTCGTCGCGCTGCGACTGCTCATGCGCACGGTGCATCCGGTGCCGTATCTTCGCGCCGAGCACGACGAGCGTCGCCGGTTCCTCCTGTTCACCGTCGGCGTCGCCTCGGTGGGCGTCGCCGCGCTCATCGTCGGCAGCATCGCCCGAGGGGCGAGCCGGTCGATCGAATCGGTCCGCGCTCTTCTGCGGCTGCCGGCTCCGGTCACTCCGGCACCCCCGGTGCCTGCCGGGGCCGAGTTCGACATCCAGGGCCTCGCATCGGTGGTCACGCCGAACTCGGAGTTCTATCGCATCGACACCGCGCTGATCGTGCCGCGGATCGACCCGTCCGACTGGTCGGTGCGGATCCACGGGATGGTCGATCGCGAGATCGAGATCACCTGGGACGAGCTGCTGGCCCTTCCCATGCAGGAGTCGTTCACGACTCTCGCCTGCGTATCGAACGAGGTCGGCGGGTCGCTGATCGGCAACGCCCTGTGGCTGGGGCACCCGGTGCGCGAGCTGCTCGCCCGGGCGGGCGTCGACCCGAAGGCCGACATGGTGCTCTCGACCTCGTCGGACGGCTTCACCGCCTCCACCCCGATCGAGGCGCTCACCGACGACCGCGACGCCCTGCTCGCGATCGGCATGAACGGCGAGGCGCTGCCCCTCGAACACGGCTTCCCGGTGCGCATGGTGGTTCCCGGCCTCTACGGCTACGTCTCGGCGACCAAGTGGGTGACTCAGCTCGAGGTCACGCGATTCGATCGCACCACCGCGTACTGGACCGACCGCGGGTGGTCGGAGCGCGGCCCCGTCAAGCTGCAGTCGCGCATCGACGTGCCGCGCAGGGGCCAGCGGATCGATGCGGGTGATGCGGTGATCGCCGGCATGGCCTGGCAGCAGCACGTGGGCATCGAGGGCGTCGAGGTGCGCATCGACGAGGGGTCGTGGCGCCGTGCCGAACTATCCTCCGCCATCTCCGACGACACCTGGGTGCAGTGGCGGTTGGACTGGGCGGCCACGAGCGGCTCTCACACGATCGAGTGCCGTGCGCTGAGCGCCGACGGCGAGACCCAGACCTCGGATCCGGCCGGCGTCGTGCCCGATGGCGCCCAGGGGTGGCACCGCGTCGACGTCAGTGTGGCCTGAGCGTAACGACCCCCGGCATCCCGCCTAGAATTGTCCCCATGCCCGCAGGCGAATCGTTCTACATCACCACGCCCATCTACTACCCCTCCGATGTCCCGCACATCGGTCACGGGTACACCTCGGTGGCGGTCGACGCGCTCGCGCGCTGGCACCGTCAGGGCGGCGATGACACGTGGATGCTCACGGGCACCGACGAGCACGGCCAGAAGATGCTCCGTGCGGCGGCGGCGAACAACGTCACCCCGCAGGAGTGGGTCGACAAGCTCGTCACCGAGGCGTGGTTCCCGCTGCTCGAGACGCTCGACGTCGCGAACGACGACTTCATCCGCACGACGCAGGAACGCCACGAGACCAACGTGCAGACGTTCTTCCAGCGTCTCTACGACCGCGGCTACATCTACGCGGGCGAGTACGAGGCGCTCTACTGCGTGGGCTGCGAGGAGTTCAAGCCCGAGTCCGAGATCGTCGACGGCACCGGGCCCTTCGAAGGCCTGAAGGTCTGCGCGATCCACTCGAAGCCGCTCGAGCTGCTGCAGGAGAAGAACTACTTCTTCAAGCTCAGCGAGTTCCAAGACCGCCTGCTCGAGCTCTACAAGACCCAGCCAGACTTCGTGCGGCCGGATTCGGCGCGCAACGAGGTCGTGTCCTTCGTCAGCCAGGGGCTGAAGGATCTGTCGATCTCGCGGTCGACTTTCGACTGGGGCATCCCGCTGCCGTGGGACGAGTCGCACGTCATCTACGTGTGGGTCGACGCTCTGCTCAACTACGCCACCGCCGTCGGCTACGGCTCCGATCAAGAGACCTTCGATCGCCGCTGGCCCGCGTACCACGTGGTCGGCAAAGACATCCTCCGCTTCCACGCCGTGATCTGGCCCGCGCTGCTGATGGCCGCAGGACTCGATGTTCCGCGCGGCGTGTTCGCTCACGGCTGGCTGCTCGTCGGCGGCGAGAAGATGTCGAAGTCGAAGCTCACCGGCATCGCGCCGACCGAGATCACCGACGTCTTCGGATCCGACGCCTACCGCTACTACTTCCTGTCGGCGATCGCGTTCGGCCAGGACGGCTCGTTCTCGTGGGAAGACCTGTCGGCCCGCTATCAGGCCGAGCTCGCGAACGGCTTCGGCAACCTCGCCTCTCGCACCACGGCGATGATCGAGAAGTACTTCGAGGGCATCGTGCCGCCGCCGGCCGAGTACACCGACAGAGACCTCGAGATCCAGAAGATCGTCGCCGATGCCGCATCGAACGCGGATGCCGCGATCGAGCAGTTCCGCATCGACGAGGCCATCTCGTCGATCTGGACGATCGTCGACGCGCTCAACGGGTACATCACCGCGAACGAGCCGTGGGCGCTGGCCAAGCAGTCGAACAACGGAGACGAGGCGCAGCGCGAACGCCTGGGCACCGTGCTGTACACGTGCGCCGAGGGTCTGCGCGCCCTCGCCGTGCTGCTCTCGCCGGTGATGCCGCAGTCGACCGAGAAGCTCTGGGTCGCGCTCGGCGCGGCCGAGTCGCTGGGGCGTCTGCAGGACCAGCCGATCCGCGAGGCCGGAGGCTGGGGCGTGCTGCGCCCCGGCACCAGCGTCAACGGTCTCACGCCGCTGTTCCCGCGCGTGGAGTCCGCCGCCTGAGCATGGCGTACGTGCAGCAGCGCGACGGCGACGGGCGCAAGGACCTCCGCTACCCGGCGGCACCCGAGGCGCTCTCGGTGCCCGTCTACGACAACCATGCGCATCTCGAGATCCTCGACGGCGATGAGCCGCTGTCGCTGACGGAGCAGCTCGATCGCGCCGAGGCCGTGGGCATCGCAGGCGTGGTGCAGGCATCGGGTGACGTCGAGTCGTCGCGCTGGGCCGTCGAGGCCGCAGCGTCCGACCCGCGCGTGCTCGCGGCCGTCGCGATCCACCCGAACGATGCTCCCGCCTATGCCGAAGAGGGGCGCCTCGATGAGGCGCTCGCGGTGATCGACGAACTCGCCGCCCACCCGCGCACCCGGGCGATCGGCGAGACCGGTCTCGACTTCTTCCGCACCGAGCCCGAGCGCCGTGCGCCGCAGTTCGAGTCGTTCGAGGCGCACATCGCGCTCGCGAAGAAGCACGGCATCGCGATGCAGATCCACGACCGCGATGCGCATGACGCGGTGCTCGAGACGCTCGGTCGCGTCGGTGCTCCCGAGAAGACGGTGTTCCACTGCTTCTCGGGCGACGACGCGATGGCTCGTGTGTGTGCGGATGCCGGGTATCACCTGTCGTTCGCGGGAAACGTCACGTTCAAGAACGCGCAGAACCTGCGGGATGCGCTGAAGGTGACCCCGCTCGATCGCATCCTCGTCGAGACCGACGCGCCGTTCCTCACCCCGACGCCGCTGCGCGGCCGACCGAACGCTCCGTACCTCGTGCCGATCACGGTGCGGTTCATGGCGGCAGAGCTCGGCATCGACGTCGATGAGCTGTCGGCGCAGATCGCCGCCAACACGCTGAGGGTCTACGGCGCTTTCGCCTGAACGATCTGCGAGATCGGCTTCCACACCAGAAGCAGAGTGAGCGCCGCGCCCACGAACGCGAACCACCAGGGCGCGGTGAGTCCCCAGAACTGGGCGATCACGCCGCCCAGTGCCTGCCCGATCACCATGCCGCCGAACACGCCGACCATGTTGACCGATGCGACTCGGCCCTGCAGCTCGGTCGGGACGAGACGCTGGCGCACGGTGGTCGAGATCGTGCCCCAGATGAACGCGTACGCCCCGAAGACGAACATGATCACGAGCGCCACCCACCCGGTGCTGGTGAGTGCGAAGGCGAGATGCATCAGCACTTCGAGCGACAGCACGACGCGCATCAGCGTGGCGAACGAGACGTGTCGCTCGAGCCACCCGAAGCACAGCGTGGCGAGGATGCCGCCCGCGGCGGATGCGGTGGTCAGCGCTCCGTAGCCGACGGCGCCCATGTTCAGGTGCTCGGTGGCGTAGAGCACGAGCACGCCCCAGGGCGCGGCCCAGGTCACGTTGAAGACCAGGATGATGAGCACCAGCATCCGCACAGGAGGGTTCTGCCACAGCCAGCGCAGTCCTTCGGCGATATCGGTGTGCACATGCGGTCTCTCGCCCTCGCCCGCGGCGCGGGCCGGGACGGGGGTGCGAGCCATGCGTGAGATCAGCACGACCGCGAGAAGCACGCAGACGATCTCGAGCAGGAACGGCCACGCCGTGCCCGCAGCGAAGAGGAACGCGCCCAGGGGCGGGCCCGCGAACTGATTCGCGACCAGGTAGCCGGCCTGCAATCGCGCGTTGCCGATGCCGAGGTCGGCCGGCGCGACGAGCATCGGCAGCAGCGTGCTGCCTGCGGTGTCGACGAACACCTCGGCGGTGCCGTAGAGGAACGCCACCGCCAGCACGATCCAGATGTTGGCCGTGCCCGTCAGCAGGAAGACGCAGAGACCGGCGAGCACGACGGCCCGCGCGGCGTTGGCGACCATCACCAGCCGACGACGGTCGAACCGGTCGGCGATCGCCCCCGCATGCAGGCCGAACAGCAGCCACGGCAGGAACTGCAGGATGGCACCGGCCGCGACGAGGGTCGGCGACGACGTCATCGACGCGATGAGCAGGGGAGCGGCAGCGAGAGCGACGCCGTCTCCGACGTTGCTCGTCCACGATGACGCGAGCAGCCAGCGGAAATCCCTGCCCATGCGCCGTGGTGCGATCAGTTCACCGAGGGAGGGCATCACAGAAGACTACTGGCCGGTTCGGACACCGATGGGGGTGGGGGACAATGGAGCAATGACCATCACCCTGCTCGGCGCCACCGAGATCCGCCGCCTCGCCGCTGAGCTCGATGTCATCCCGACCAAGAAGCTCGGACAGAACTTCGTCGTCGATGCGAACACCGTGCGCAAGATCGTGCACGCAGCACGCGTGCAGCCGGGGGAGCGAGTGGTCGAGGTGGGCCCGGGGCTCGGGTCCCTCACCCTCGCGATCCTCGAGGCCGGGGCGTCGGTCACCGCCGTCGAGATCGATCACCGGCTCGCCTCGCGGCTGGCCCAGACCGCCGAAGAGCACGGTGTCGCCCCGGAGATGCTGACGGTCGTCGACGCCGACGCGCTGCGCATCACCGAGCTGCCCGGCGAGCCCACCGTGCTGGTGGCGAACCTTCCGTACAACATCTCGGTGCCGGTCCTGCTGCACTTCCTCGAGAACTTCTCGTATCTGAAGCGCGGAGTGGTGATGGTCCAGGCCGAGGTCGCCGAGCGGCTGGCCGCGAAGCCGGGGTCGAAGATCTACGGTTCCCCGAGCGTCAAGGCGGCCTGGTACGGCGAGTGGAAGCTCTCCGGCACCGTGTCGCGGCAGGTCTTCTGGCCGGTGCCGAACGTCGACAGCCTGCTCGTCGGGTTCGACCGGTCGGTCGGCGAGCGCGGCACCGAAGACGAGCGTCGTCTCACGTTCAAGATCGTGGACGCGGCGTTCAACCAGCGGCGGAAGATGCTGCGTCAGGCCCTGTCGGGCCTCTTCGGCAGCTCCGCGGCGGCATCCGAGGTGCTCATCGCGGCCGGGGTCGCACCGACCGCACGCGGCGAAGACCTCACGGTCGAGGACTACCAGCGTGTTGCGCAGCAGGTCGCCGGGATCGAAGACGCCGTCATCACCGACTAATCTGGCACCGTGACCGACTCTCCCCGCTTCCGTCCGAACGTCCCCGAGCTGCACCGGCCGTACGCGGCCGACGAGAGCCGCTACGAGCAGTTCGAGTACCGGCAGGTCGGCACCTCCGGGCTGTTCCTGCCCCCGATCTCGCTCGGGCTGTGGTGGAACTTCGGCGACAACATCCCGCTCGACAACCAGCGTGCGCTGCTGCGACACGCTTTCGACCGCGGCATCACGCACTTCGACCTGGCCAACAACTACGGCCCGCCCTACGGCTCCGCCGAGAAGAACTTCGGCCGCATCTTCGCCGAGGACTTCCGCCCCTACCGCGACGAGCTGATCATCTCGTCGAAGGCCGGGTGGGACATGTGGCCCGGGCCCTACGGAGACTTCGGCAGCCGCAAGTACATCCTCGCCAGTGCCGAGCAGTCGCTGACCCGCATGGGCCTCGACTACGTCGACATCTTCTATTCGCACCGCGCCGACCCCGTGACTCCGGTCGCCGAGACGGTCGCGGCACTCGACACGCTCGTCCGCCAGGGCAAGGCGCTCTACGTCGGCATCTCGTCCTACAGCGCCGAGCGCACCGCCGAGGCCGTCGCGGTGGCCACCGAGCTCGGCACTCCGCTCGTCATCCACCAGCCCGCCTACTCGATCCTCAACCGCTGGGTCGAAGACGGACTCACCGACACCCTCGAGCAGTCGGGCCTCGGCGCGATCGCGTTCACACCGCTCGCCCAGGGGCTCCTCACCGACAAGTACCTCGGCGACGGCACCGCGGCGCGGGCGCAGAAGCGCGGCTCGCTGCCGGATGCTCCGCTGTCGGATTCCGCGGTGCAGACCCTCCGTTCGCTGAACGGGATCGCCCATGACCGCGGTCAGTCGCTCGCGCAGCTGGCCCTGCAGTGGACGCTGCGCAACCCCGTGGTGGCCTCTGCGCTGATCGGCGCCTCGCGCCCCGAGCAGCTCGACGAGAACATCGCCGCGGTGAACGGTCCGGCTCTCACCGCCGACGAGCTCGCCCGCATCGACGAGCTGTCTGGATCCATCGACGTCGACCTGTGGGCGACGTCCACGGAGCTGTGACCGGGACTCCCAGATGAGCTTCGCCGCCCCCGTCGATGCGGTGCGCGTCCGCGCACCGGGCAAGATCAACCTGTACCTCGGAGTGGGTGGACGCCACGATGACGGCTACCACGCGCTCGCGACGGTCTTCCAGGCGGTGTCGCTCTACGAGGATGTGATCGCCCGGCACGCCGACGACTTCTCGATCACGGTCTCGGGCGTCGACGACCCCGGCAGCGTGCCGCTCGATGATCGCAACCTCGCCATGCGCGCCGCGAAGCTGCTCGCCGGTGCCGCCGGATACGAGGGCGGGGTCGCGCTCGAGATCCGCAAGAGCGTTCCGGTCGCCGGGGGAATGGGCGGCGGCTCGGCCGATGCCGCGGCGGCGCTGGTCGCGTGCGACGCGCTGTGGGGCACCGGATTCTCGACCGCGCGGCTGCACGAGCTCGGCTCGCGCCTCGGGGCGGATGTGCCGTTCGCCCTGCACGGGGGCACCGCGGTCGGCACGGGGCGCGGCGATCAGCTGAACCCCGCGCTGGCGCGCGGGCGCTTCGACTGGCTGCTCGTGCCGAGCGACGAGGGCCTGTCGACTCCGGTCGTCTACGCGCGACTCGACTCGCTGCGTGACGCCGAGGGTGCGCTCGCCGACGATCCGCCCGAGTCGCTCGAGGTGCCGGTGCCGGTGCTGCAGGCGCTGCGATCCGGTGATCCGGACCTGCTCGCCGAGAGCATCTACAACGACCTGCAGGAGGCCGCGCTGTACGAGCGGCCGGAGCTGGAGACCACCATCCTGCGTGGCATCCACGCCGGGGCGCTGCAGGGGATCGTCTCGGGATCGGGTCCGACGGTGGCTCTCCTGTGCGCGAGCCCCGAGGGCGCGCAGTCCGTGCAGACGGAACTGCGCGAGCACGGCATCGACTCCCTGCATGTGCACGGTCCGGTGCAGGGCGCTCGCGTCATAGCCTGACCCGCATCCGGTGCGAGAACGCAGCCGCACGTCACGCTCCGTCGCGTCTTCGAGGTGCGCTCGCGGTGACTGGCATACATAATGAAGTGACGATGTGACCGTGCACATACGAGGAGGTCTGTGATGTCGACCGCCTCTGAGCGCGCGCGGATGCCGAGCATCCGCGATGTCGCACGGCTCGCCGGCGTCTCGCATCAGACCGTCTCGCGCGTGCTGAACGACCATGCGAGCATCCGCCCCGAGACCAAGGCCAAGGTCCTCGACGCGATCGCGGTGCTGGACTATCGCCCCAATCTCGCGGCCAGGGCGCTGGTGACGAGCAAGTCGAACATGCTCGGCATCCTCGCGGCGACCGTGGGGGAGTGCGGGCCCACCTCGTCGATCGTCGGCATCGAGGATGCGGCCCGCGAAGAGGGGTACTCGGTATCGACGCTGAACCTGTCGGCCACGACGCCCGAGGCGATCGGCAGCGCCCTGCGCCAGCTGGCTCGTGAGCAGGTCGACGGCATCGTGGTGCTGGCGCCGCAGGTGCGCGCGTTCCATGTGCTGCGGGGAATGGCGGTCGAGATGCCGTTCGTCTCGCTGCAGACCGCGTCGGGGTCCGACGGGGTGAGCCTGTCGGCCGACCAGGTCGCGGGAGCGCGCACGGCGACCGAGCATCTGATCGGTCTCGGCCACAGCGACATCATCCACATCGCAGGACCGCAGGACTGGATCGAGGCGGAATCGCGCATGCGCGGGTACCTGGATGCCCTCCGCGAGGCCGATCTGCCCACCTTCCCGCCGATCCGCGGGGACTGGACGGCGGACTTCGGATACTTCGCGGGGCAGGAGCTCGCGCGCAGACGGGACTTCACCGCGGTGTTCGTCGCCAACGACCAGATGGCGATCGGGCTCATGCACGGCTTCCGCGACGCCGGCATCCGCGTGCCGGAGGACGTCAGCGTGGTCGGGTTCGATGACATCCCCGTGGCTGCTCACGTGGCTCCGACGCTGAGCACCGTGCACCAGGACTTCCCCGAGCTCGGCCGCCGAGCCGTGCGCATACTGCTCGCGCAGATCCGCGGCGAGCAGGTGCCCCAGTTCGGGCCGTTGCAGACCACTCTGCGCACGAGGGAATCGTCCGCACCTCGATAGAGCCACAATTTGGCTCGTGGTCTTGACACCGCCTCAGCGAGCGTAGACTATGTAATCCAATGTGAACGGTCACATCGAAGGTGACCGCCCGTCGCGAGGAAGATCTTGTGAGCACCACAGCAACGTTGCCGGTCGTGTCAGGCCCGATCCTGGAGATGCGCAGCATCACCAAGGAGTTCCCGGGTGTGAAGGCGCTGTCCGACGTATCCATCACCGTCCGAGCAGGCGAGATCCATGCGATCTGCGGCGAGAACGGCGCCGGGAAGTCGACCCTGATGAAGGTCCTCTCCGGCGTCTACCCCTACGGCACGTATGAGGGGGAGATCCTCCTCTACGGCCAGGAGCAGCGCTACCGCGACATCGTGGCCAGCGAGCAGGCGGGCATCGCGATCATCCACCAGGAGCTCGCGCTGATCCCCGAGCTCTCGATCACCGAGAACATCTTCCTCGGGAACGAGATCCGCCGCTTCGGCAAGATCGACTGGCGCGCACAGCGCCAGCGCACGGTCGAGCTGCTGGCGCGCGTCGGGCTGCGTGAAGACCCCGACGTCGCCATCAAGACGCTCGGTGTCGGCAAGCAGCAGCTGATCGAGATCGCCAAGGCGCTCAACAAGGACGTCAAGCTCCTCATCCTCGACGAGCCCACCGCCGCCCTGAACGAGAACGACTCGCAGCACCTGCTCGACCTGATCCTGGGCCTGAAGGCCAAGGGGATCGCGTCGATCATGATCAGCCACAAGCTCAACGAGATCGAGCAGATCGCCGACGAGATCACGATCATCCGTGACGGCCGCACGGTCGAGACGCTCGACATCTCGCGCGGCGAGATCAACGAGGACCGCATCATCCGCGGCATGGTCGGCCGCTCGCTCGAGAGCCGGTACCCCGACCGCACCCCCGAGATCGGCGAGGTGTTCTTCGAGGTCAAGGACTGGTGGGTGCAGCACCCGACGGTCTCCGAGCGCATGGTCGTCAAGGGCTCGAACCTCAACGTCCGCCGTGGCGAGGTCGTCGGAATCGCCGGGCTCATGGGCGCGGGGCGCACCGAGTTCATGATGAGCATCTTCGGCCGCTCCTACGGCAACTTCCAGTCGGGCACGATCATCAAGGACGGCATCGGGGTCACGATCCCCGACGTCTCCTCCGCGATCAAGCACGGACTCGCGTACGTCAGCGAAGACCGCAAGGTGCTCGGGCTCAATCTCCTCGACACCATCAAGAGGTCGGTCGTGGCGGCGAAGCTGTCGAAGATCTCGAAGCGCGGCGTCGTCGACGAGCGCGAGGAGTACTCGGTCGCCGAGCGCTACCGCAAGGCGCTGCGCATCAAGACGCCGAGCGTCGAAGAGGGCGTCGGAAAGCTCTCGGGAGGAAACCAGCAGAAGGTCGTGCTGGCGCGGTGGATGTTCACCGATCCCGACCTGCTGATCCTCGACGAGCCCACCCGCGGCATCGATGTCGGCGCGAAGTACGAGATCTACGCGATCATCAACGAGCTCGCCTCGCAGGGCAAGGGCGTCATCGTCATCTCGAGCGAGCTGCCCGAGCTGCTCGGCATCTCCGACCGCATCTACACAGTCTTCGAAGGTCGGGTCACCGACTGCATCCCGGCCGACCAGGCGACACCCGAGGCCCTCATGCGCAGCATGACCTCCGCGACTCAGAAAGCATCCGCATGACCACCGACCTCACGACAACGAAGAGTGGCTTCCACTTCGGCGACATCCGCAAGATGTTCGGAAGCAACGGCACCTCGTCACTGCGCCAGTTCGGCATCCTGGGCAGCCTCATCGTCATCATCGTCCTCTTCGAGATCCTGACGCTGCTGCGCAACGGTCCGAACGGCGCGACGCTGACGTCGGGCAACCTGATCAACGTCATCAATCAGTACTCGTTCATCCTGATCCTCGCGATCGGCATGGTGATGGTCATCATCATGGGCCACATCGACCTGTCGGTCGGCTCTGTGGCGGCCTTCACCGGCATCATCGTCGCGAAGTCGATGGCCGACTGGAACCTCCCTTGGCCGCTGGCGATCCTGCTCGGCCTCGGCGTCGGCGCCCTCGTGGGTGCCTGGCAGGGGTTCTGGGTCGCGTACGTCGGAGTTCCCGCGTTCATCGTGACGCTCGCCGGCATGCTCCTCTTCCGCGGCGCGCAGCAGTGGATCGGTGACGCGCAGACGATCCCCGTGCCCAAGGGCTTCCAGGTGATCGGCACCGGCTATCTGCCCGAGGTCGGGCTTCCGCTCGACTTCAACGTGCCGACCATGATCCTCGCCCTGATCGCCGTGGCGTGGCTGGTCTTCTGGGAGATCCGCACGCGTCGCCAGCAGCACAAGATGGGCTCCGACAGCGCACCCCTGTGGGTCAGCGTCGTCAAGGTCGTGCTGCTCTCGATCGTCGTGCTCGTCGCCGCATGGATGTTCGCGACCGGTCGCCCGGGCACGAGCTTCCCGGTTCCGGGTCTCATCCTGCTCGCGCTCGTCATCATCTACTCGTTCATCACCCGTAACACGGTGTTCGGCCGTCACATCTACGCCGTGGGTGGCAACCGTCAGGCTGCCCGCCTCTCGGGCGTGAAGGATCGCTGGGTCGACTTCTTCGTCATGATGAACATGTCGATGATGGCCGCCCTCGCCGGCATGATCTTCGTCGCCCGCTCGCAGGCATCGGGGCCGAACGACGGCACCGGCTGGGAGCTGGATGCCATCGCATCGGTTTTCATCGGTGGCGCTGCCGTCGCCGGTGGCATCGGAACGGTGATCGGCTCGATCATCGGTGGTCTCGTGATGGCGTTCCTCAACAACGGCCTCGCACTGCTCGGTCAGGGTGCCGACGTCGTCTCGATGATCAAGGGCATCGTGCTCCTGTTCGCGGTCGGCATCGACGTCTGGAACAAGCAGCAGGGCCGCCCCTCGATCACCGGTCTGCTGATGCGCCGCTCGGGCCGCAGAGGCGACCCGGAGGCTACGCCGACCTTCGAGCCCAACAGGACTTACCAAGCCCCTCCCGTCGACAAGACGAGGGCCGAGTAAGCGGAATCTCCGCGCAGTGCTCGCACGCAGAATCCGTCACATCACACAGAAAGAGATCACATGAAGAAGATCATCGTCACAGCGACAGCGCTCGTCGCGACGGCTGCCTTCGCACTCACGGGCTGCTCCGGTGAGCGCGGCGGCGGAACCGACACGGGATCCGGCGAAGAGGCCGCAGCCGGCTTCGAGGCAGGCTCTCCGATCGGTGTCGCACTTCCCGACAAGACCAGTGAGAACTGGGTCCTCGCAGGTCAGCTGTTCACGGA
>NZ_JAGGPD010000238.1 GCF_018613995.1 Microbacterium sp. ISL-103
GACGGTGTGAAGCGCAGCACTCTGCACCTGGCACTGAAGCTCATCCGGCTCTGGGAATCCACCGGTCGACTGGGACGCCGATCTCGCATCCGCCGATCAGGCCGAAGCCGTGGCCGCGCCGGGTGATTCGGGCGTGCCGATCAGCGACACCTCCCGGCGCACCCTGGCGAAGATGAACGCCTCGCGGCTGCCCGGCCCGAGAAGGCGCAGCGCCTCATCCGCCTCAGCGATCGCCGCCTCTCCCTCGCCGGCTTGGATGAGTACCCGGATGTGCCGACGCATCATCAGCAGCACTCGGGTGTCGTCCTTCAGAGCGCGAGCGAGGGCGAGGCCCTGCTCGCCGATCCGCATCGCATCCTCATGCCGCCCGACGGCGGAGTATGCATCGATGAGTTCGAGACATGCCGCGTACTGGGTGATGACCCCGGTGACGCTGTCAGCGGTCGCGGCGGACCGCACCCGCGCGAGTGCGGCCTCCGCTTCCTCGATGGATTCGAGGAACTGACCGCGCTTGCTCTTGATCAGTGACGACAGCAACTGGGCGTTCTCCGAACCCGTCGTCTCCTGAGCGTCGGTGAACGCGTCGATCGCGGCGACCGCGGCCGCATCCGCCTCCACCAGACGATCGAGTGTCCAACTCGCCCAGCCGATGTAATAGTGCGCCCACCCTTGCTGCGCGACGTCGCCGGCCCGCATCGCTGCGGCCAGCGCCGCACGTGCGGTCACCACCGCCTTCTCCCGATCACCGACCTCGACGATCTCGGCCCACGCGACATAGCCGAGCTGCGCGGCTTCTTTCGCCGGGTCCCCGAGGCTCTCCGCCGCGCTCGCCGCGAGCGAATAGAACCGGTGCCAGTTGCCCCACGTCATCCAGATGTCCGAGTACCAGTGCAGCGCATCGGCGACGTCGCAGACCGTCTCGTCTTCTCCGACCTCGGCGGCCTCGGTGTAGGCCGGCCACCAGTGCTCGGCCTCGGTGCGGATCCACGCTGCGGCGGCCTCTGCGCTCGCGAACCCGCGGCCGGTGCGCCCGAGCGCGGTCGGCTCCCTCTGCGGCTCGTACCAGGCGCCCGCGCGTTCCAGGGTTCCGAGAAGCCAGGAGCGGATGTGGTCGCCGCGACGCGCGATCTCATCGGGTCCGACCGACGCACGCAGCTTGCTCCGCCCGAAGAGCCGCATCAGGTCGTGCAGACGGTAGCGATCGCCGCCGCGCGCCTCGAGCATCCCCAGATCTGTGAGATCGTCCAAGCGCGATTCGACCTCTGCGAGATCAGACGAACGCACCGCCGCAGCGGCGAGATGTGCGCCGAACGTCCTGCCGTCGATGAGGGAGATCCAGCGGAACAGGGCGGCGGTGCGCGGGTCGAGCTCGTCGTAGGAGAGCGAGATGGCCGCTTCCACTGCCAGATCGCCGGCGACGAGAAGGCGCAGCCGGTCTTCCGATGTGCGCATCCGACCGAGCAGATCATCGACCGTCCAAGCGGGCCGACTGGCGATGCGATTGCCGACCACGCGCAGCGCCAGGGGGATGTCGTCGCAGAGGCCCGCCACCTCGTCCAGAGCATCCTCTCCGCTCGCCGCCTGCGGGATCAGCCGATGCAGGAAGGCGATGCTCTCCTCCCGGCGGAGCGGTCCGAGACGCAGTCGCCGCACGCCCTCGAGGCCGGCGAGACTGCGACGAGAGGTCACGACGACGACATCGCCGGCGCAGATCGACAGGATGGGACGGATCTGCGCCTCGTTCGCGACGTTATCGAGCAGCACCGTGACCGGGGCGATGTCGACGGCTGCCCGCCATCGTGCTCTCGCCTCGCCGAGATCCGCGGGCGGTTTCTGCTCGGCCCCGGGAAGCTGGCGCAACATTGCGGTCATCACCTGCAGCGCGCTGAGGGGCGACGAGCTGAAGCCGTCCAGCCCGAGGAAGACCGCAGGGCGGCCGCTCGACCGATCTCGCTCGAGGATCTCGATCGCGACGGTCGTCTTGCCGATTCCCGGAGCCCCGCTGATGATCAGCGCGGGGCGCTGGGTGTCGGACGCCCGCGGCCCGCGGAGGATCTCGAGCGCTTCATCGATCTCGGAATCACGTCCCGAGAAGTCGAACACCCTGTGCGGGGAGATCGCGCCAGGGCCGTCGGGGGCGAGGGCTGCTCGGGGGCGGGCGCGCGCCGCACGCAGGAAGGCATGCTGATCGGCTGCATCCAGGCCGAGTCCGTCAGCCAGAGCGTCGACCGTGCGACGTTGCGGAGAGGCGCTCGCGCCTCGTTCGAGGTCGCCGATCGTGCGCACACTCACGCCCGACTGCGCGGCGAGCGCTTCGAGGGTCAGATTATGGCCCACTCGCAGCGACCGCAGCAGCAGCCCGAAGGGTGAGGGTTCGGTCACGACATCCGCCTTTCGCTGATGTCAGCTTGGCAGGTCTTCTCCTTGCGATGATGGCGCGCTGGTTACGGGGCGGTTTCGTCGCCGGTCGGCACAGGCGATCAACCCTGCGCGCGAGACGCCGGGCGGACGATCGCGCGACGCATGACGAGGGCTGCTGAGACGGTCGCGACCAGGACGATCGAGATGAACACGAGCAGCACCGTCGTCTGCGACGCGAAGGAGAGGATGACTCCGATCGCGAGCACAGGCAGAGCGAGCCCGCAGTATGCGATCAGGAAGATCAGCGCGAGCGTCTCGCCACGGCGTCCCGGCTCTGCAAGACCGGCCCCCGTGGCGACCGCCGACTTGAACAGGAGCCCCACACCGACGCCGGCGACGACGCCTCCGCCGAGGAACACCCCCAGCGAGGGCAGCAGTGTTCCTGCCGCGACCGCGACGAGGCCCAGTGCGCAGCACACGGCCGCGACGATGAGCTGGATGCGCAGCGGGACGCGAGCGAGAGCCACCTGCCCCGATGCCGCGGCGGCGAACACCGAGCACGCCGTGACACCGGCCAGGAGGTGGTCGTGTTCGCCGAACGTGCTGATGAGGATCGTCGGTGCGAGCGAGGTGAAGAGCCCGAAGAGGGCGAACCCCGCGAAGGCGCCGAACCCGGCGGCGATGAACGCGGTTCTCGAGCTCGGCGGAGCGGCGATCCGCTGGGGCCGGTATCGCCGTGGCTCACTCGGGGGCGCCACGGTCTCGGGGACGCAGGCGACGGCGATCGCCGCGGCGATGAGCACGACGAGGAAGACCGCGTGCGGCAGCACGAGCGGTGCGGGGAGGAACTCGGCGAACAGCCCTCCGATCAGGGGACCGAGCGCCAATCCCCCGAGATTCGCGGCACCGGCCACGGACGCCGCAACGATGACGTTCTCGGCCGGTCTGGCATGTGCGCGCAGTTCGCCGAGATGCGCGGTGGCGGTGGCGGTGAGGATGCCGACACTCGCGCCGTTCACCAGCCGCGCGACGAGAAGACCGGGCACCTCATGCCACAGCAGGAACAGGACGGCACTGAGAGCGGCGATGAGGATCGCGATCACCAGCATCCGTCGCCGACCCATCCAGTCGCTGACGTGCCCGAGCAGGAACAGGCTGAGCACGACGCCGACGGCGAAGGCCGCGAAGATCAGCGTGATCACCGAGACCGGAAAGCCGTCGGCCTCCTGGTAGAGCGGATAGAGCGGTGTGGGCACCGTCGCGTACGCCATCACGAGCAGGAAGGCGGCCGCGACCACCCAGAATCCCGCACCGTGCGAGATGCGAGAGTTCGACATGGTGGAGAGGCTACCGAGAGAACGCCGATCGACACCGGACAGATGTCGAAGACGACCAGGACGGATCCTGGACAGATGTCGAGCGGGCGGCGCGGGCGCACGGGTTAGCGTGGTCGCGCTCCCACGAAGCAGACGTGGGGCGATCGACAGTCGGCCGGCATCGTTCGGGACGACGGAAACCTGGAGGCTGATCATGGCGTTCGTGACCACGGATGATGGCGCAGAGATCTACTACAAGGACTGGGGCAGCCCCGACGCGCAGCCCATCATGTTCCACCACGGCTGGCCGCTCTCGTCGGACGACTGGGACGCCCAGATGCTGTACTTCCTCGACAAGGGCTACCGCGTCATCGCCAGCGACCGTCGCGGCCACGGACGATCGTCTCAGATCGGCACCGGCCACGACATGGACCACTACGCGAGTGATGCGTCGGCGGTGGTCGAGCATCTCGACCTGCGCAACGCGATCCACATCGGGCACTCGACGGGTGGTGGCCAGGTCGCACGCTACGTCGCGCAATACGGTCAGCCGCAGGGCCGCGTCGCCAAGGCGGTGCTCGTGTCGTCGGTGCCCCCGCTGATGGTGCAGACGGACGCCAACGCCGAGGGCACGCCGATCGCGGTCTTCGACGGCTTCCGCGAGGCTCTGGCAGCGAACCGTGCCGAGTTCTTCCAGGCGGTCGCCGCAGGACCCTTCTACGGGTTCAACCGCGATGGTGTCACGTTGTCGCAGCCTGTCGTCGACAACTGGTGGCGCCAGGGGATGACGGGCAGCGCCCTCGCGCACTACGAGGGGATCAAGGCCTTCTCCGAGACCGACCAGACCGACGACCTCAAGGCGATCACGGTACCGGTCTTCGTCATCCAGGGCGATGACGATCAGGTCGTGCCGTACAAGGACGCGTCGGTGAAGCAGGCCGAGCTTCTGAGCGACTCGACGCGGAAGATCTACAGCGGGTTCCCGCACGGCATGCTGACGACGCACGCTGATGTGATCAACCCCGACATCCT
>NZ_JAGGPD010000239.1 GCF_018613995.1 Microbacterium sp. ISL-103
CTCACCCAGATCGCCCCTGCGAGCTGGGCCGACCAGGCCGACGGCGGGGCGGTCGCCGTGCTCGCCGTCGTTCTCGTGATCGGTGTCGCCAGCGCGATCGTCACCAAGCGCATCGCGCCCGCCCTGGCGACGGCGTGGGGTCTCGGCTGGCTCGCGGTCGGACGCTTCACCGGAGAACCGGAGAGCACCATCACCGGCATCGTCGCCATCGTCGTCGCCGTGGCCCTCGTCGCGGCGGGCGCCTGGGGCGTGCTGCGTCGGCCTCAGGCCACCACCGCTGCATAGTCCGCCGCCCGCCAGCGTTCATGACTCAGCACAGTCCCCGGTGCGGATGGCGGAAGCCCGCCGATTCTGGCCTCTGACCCGCGCTCATGCTGAGTTGTGAACGCCGCCGGTCTGCCATAACTCCGGAGAACCGGGGACGAAGCCACCGCGACCGGGCTCAGAGCACGAGGCGGTAGCCCATGCCCGATTCGGTGAGCAGGTGCGCCGGCGTGCTGGGTTCGGCCTCGAGCTTCTTGCGCAGCTGCGACATGTACAGCCGCAGGTAACCCGAGTCCGACACCTGCTCGCTGCCCCAGATCTCCTTCAGCAGATCCTGCCGGGTGACCAGGGCACCGGGGTGCCGCGCGAGGTGCTCGAGCATGCGCCATTCGGTCGGCGTCAGATGCACGCGCGCACCGGCGCGGGTGACGGTCTTGGTCGCGAGGTCGACGACCACGTCGCCGAACCCGACGGTCGATTCGCCACCCACCGGCACCGACCGGCGAGAGAGGGCGCGAAGCCGCGCGAGCAGCTCGTCGACCTGAAAAGGCTTGGTGACGAAGTCGTCTGCTCCGGCATCCAGCGCCTCGACCTTGTCGGCGGATCCGGTGCGACCCGACACGACGATGATCGGCACGTTCGTCCATCCGCGCAGCGCCTGGATCACCTCGATGCCGTCGAGCCGCGGCATGCCGAGGTCGAGCATGATGAGGTCGGGATGCGTCTGCGCGGCGGCGGCCACGGCGGCTGCGCCGTCCGGTGCGACGACCACCTCGTATCCGTGGGCGGCGAGAGTGATGCGCAGCGCGCGCACCATCTGAGGGTCGTCGTCGGCGATGAGGAGCTTCACTCCGTCTCCTCCTGCATGAGTTCGGGCTCCGCCGCCAGGGGCAGCGAGATGACCATGGTGAGTCCACCGCCAGGGGTGTCTTCGGGTGTCAGGGTACCGCCCATGCCCTCCGCGAATCCGCGCGAGAGGGCAAGGCCGAGGCCGAGGCCGGTGGTGTTGTCGGTGTCGCCGAGGCGCTGGAACGGCTGGAAGATCTGATCCCGCTTGTCGGCGGGCACGCCGGCCCCGCGGTCGATGATGCGGATCTCGGCGTGATCGCCGATCGTGCTCGTCGAGACGATCACCCGGCTGTCGGCGGGCGCGTGACGATGGGCGTTCGCGATGACGTTCACGAGCACCCGCTGCAGAAGCACCGGATCGGCCGATACCGCGGGCAGCTCTGCGTCGAGCGCCAGTTCGACATCGGAGGGGCCGAGGCCTAGCTCGTCGACCGCGGCGAGCACGGGGCCCGCGACGTCGAGTCGCATGGTCGAGACGGCGAGCACTCCGGCCTGCACCCGACTGACGTCGAGCAGGTCGGTGACCAGCGATGACAGGGTCGCGAGGCTCTCGTCGGCGGTGGCGAGCAGCTCTTCGCGGTCGGATGCCGACAGCGAGTGCGCTCCGCGCAGCCCGCCGATCGCGGCGACGGCCGAGGCGAGCGGTCGGCGCAGGTCGTGACTGACCGCCGAGAGCAGGGCGCTTCGCACCCGATCGGGCTCGGCGAGGGCGGACACCCCGCGGGCGGTCGCACGCAGGGCGGTGTGCAACCGCCCGCG
>NZ_JAGGPD010000240.1 GCF_018613995.1 Microbacterium sp. ISL-103
ATGTCGGCCCACCCGATGAGAGCGCCGTCTGCGTCGAACGCCGCGATGCGGTGCGCGCCGAGCGAAGCATCCGCAGGGATCGTGAGCGTCATCGTCCCCGCCGCGCTCGCGGCACCGCTGGAGAGGAGCACCGGGTCGGAGTACATCCAGACGGCGATGCTCTCGCCGCCACGGTCGGCGCCGAGCGACACGGTCACCTGCTGTCCCCGCGAGGCGACGCTCGGGTCGACCGTCACGCCGTTGCGGTTGTCGTCGGTGAGCGAGGTGCCGGGCAGCGGCGGCGTCTCGGCCCCGGGGTTGCCGGGGTTCTCCCCCGTGCCGCCGGGAAGGGTGCCGACCCGCAGCGCCTCGGAGGCGAAGCCGTCGGCGAACCACCACACGGGGCGCTGTCCGTCGACCGACAGCGAGGCGGGCGCGGTGGCGAAGCCCTCGTTGTTGATGTCGGGCATGCCGGCAGGGCGTGCGAAGTGCGCGATGCCGGGCTGAGCAGTGCCGTTCAGCGTGATCTGGGCCGATCGGCCCTGGCATCCGTCGTCGCAGACCGCCCAGAGCACGTCGAGCACGCTGTCGTAGTCGAGCGCCATCACTCCGGGCAGTCCCGGGGCGATCTCCGAGACCAGCGTCGCCCCACCGTCTGCGGCGAGTGCGAACGCGTAGACGTGTCCGTTGTCCTCGACCGCGACGAAGAACAGGCCGTCGCCGTGACCGGCATAGTCCTTCGAGTCATACGCGGCACCGGTGTTGACGTCGAACAGCGCGCCGTCGAGCGCCGTGTCCGGCACCCACTGCACGGCCTCCATGCCGAGGTTGGCACCCACCGCCGGCAGCAGAGAGGTGAGGTCCCACTCCTGCTGGGCCACGAGGTCACCGGATGCGGCGTCGGGATCGACCTTGAGCACCGTGTTCTGGTTCACGCCCTTGGCACTGTTGTCGCGCTCGGAGGCGACATAGACGGCACCTCGCCCGTCGACCGTGATGCCCTCGGTGTCAGGACCCGCAGCACCCGGATTCGCGGCATCCTTCTGGAACCGCACCCGCTTGCCGGACTCCCAGCCGGAGATCTGCGAGAAGCTGCCGTCTGCGTGCGCCTTCAGCTTCCAGATGCGACCTTCGCCGTTGTCGACGGCCCACAGGAACGCACCGTCCTTCGTCTCCTGCACGTCGAGGCCAGAGCTGTCCTCGAGGAACGTCGGAGCCGTGTCGAGCACGCGCACCTCGGCCGACCCCGGCCAGGTCGAGACCGGGATCTCGCCGGCGCAGACGTTCGCCGCGCCCTTGGTCGCCTCAGCGGTGACGGCGAAGGCACCGGTCGTGTCGGGGCAGCGACCCCAGGTGACGGCGGCGTGGCCGGCACCCCAGGTCGTCGAGTCGACGAGCAGATCGCCGTCGAACAGTCGCACCGAGTCGCCGTCGCCCAGGCCGAAGCCGAGGTCGGCCCGCTCGATCACGAGGTAGGCGCCGGCGGCGATGGTCGTTCCGGCCGGGATCGCGTACGCGTGGGTGTCATCGTCGTCCTTCACGACGATGCCAGAGACGTCGAGCACCGAGGCTGTCGGGTTGACGAGCTCGATCCAGTCGTCGGGCGATCCGCCGTCGGACTCGACCTCGTTGATCCGCACCGGGTTCCCGCAGGCGTTGCGAAGCCCCTTGGTCGATACGGCGATGTCGACGAAGTCGTCCGCGCAGCGGGCGAGGACGCCTGCCGCGTGCGAGGTGTAGACGTGCTCGTCGACGACGTTGAGGTTCGCGTCGCGCACCGTGACGGTGTCGCCGTTGCCCAGGCCGAAGACGAAGTCCTTCGGCTGATCGAAGACGAGGTATGCGCCTGCCTCGAGCACCGTGCCCGCGGGCAGCGGAGTGGTCTCGGCGGCGTGGGCGACCGGGTCGCCGTCCATCAGCGACCATCCCGAGACGTCGACCGGAGTGCTTCCGGTGTTGACGACCTCGACCCAGTCGGTGGCGTCGGCGTTGGACTCGATCTCGTTGATCACCACGTCGGGCATGACGCACGAGTTCGCAGCTCCCCTGGTCGAGTAGGCCAGCACGAAGGCCCCCTCGCCGTCGGGGCAGCGCGCGAGCGTCGCGGCTGCGACGTCGCCGTCGATGGCCGCGTGGGCCGCCCAGGGCAGCGTGTCGTCGATCATCGTGCCGCCCGCGTCGAAGAGACGGATGCGGTCGGCGCTGCCGATGCCGATCGGATCACGGAACGCGGTCTCGACGCCGTCGACGCGACCGATGGAGGCCTCGTCGACGACGAGGAACTCTCCGGCGGCGATCTCGGTGCCCGGCAGGAACTGCCAGCGGTGGTCGTCGGAGTTGTCGCGGATCTCGTATCCCGAGATGTCGAGGGGAGCATCGCCCGCGTTGTGGAACTCGACCCAGTCCGCAGGCTGCGAGTCGACCTCGTTGATGGCGATCGTGCCGCCCACGGGGTTGTCGGCCACGAAGACGTTGACCGCGCCCTTGGTGGATTCGCTCGTGGTCGCCCATTCGATCGTGCCCGCGACCTCGCGCGCACCCCAGGTGACCTCGGCGTGCTGAGTCCAGGCCGTCTCGTCGGCGAGGACGCCGTTCGGGTCGAACAGCCTCACCTGGTCGGCTTTGCCGAGCCCGAAGGTGAAGTCGCCGACGCCGGCGTTCACCTCGTCGAGCACCAGATACGCGCCCGGCTCGACTGTCGTGCCCGCCGGGAAGGTGTACGACTCGTCGTCGCCGTTGTCCTTGACGACATAGCCGCTCAGATCGACGGAGGCGGACGACGTGTTGACGAACTCGATCCAGTCGCCGGGCACGCCGCCGCTGGATTCGACTTCGTTGATGCGGATGCCGGATTCGGCTCCGGTGGCGGCGAGGGGCACGGCGAGCAGGGCGGCTGCGCTGAGGGCGCAGACCGTCGTGACCGCAGCCGCGGGGTGCAGGCGGGACATGGGGCTCCTGAGGGAATCAGACGGGTGTCACCCCACATCACCGATCCCGCATGGCGACCGCACGACCCGCCGGTGCACGGATGGTGAACGGCCGGTGGCCATTCACCTGACCGGCCCCGATCAGGCGATGCGCGTACCCGGTGGCAGTCGCTTCGCCGGCGTGCGCGTGCGCGACCAGGCCCCCGCGAACAGGCCCCCGGCGATGACGATCTGCACGCCGAGTCCGACGAACCAGCTCGGCACCGTCTCGGCGATGGTCTCCTCAGGGGTCGGGTAGTCGTAGGCGTTCGCCTCGCAGTCGTCCCAGCGCTGATCCGTCGGGGCCTGCTGGGCGGTGCGCACACCGAGCTTGATCTGGCCGAACATGTCGACCGGGTATCCGTTGGGGTCGAACTCGGTGGGCGTGGCGTCGGCGAGCACGACGAACGGGTTGGCGGCGAGCACCCACCAGACGAGATCGAACCGAGGGACCTCGGTCGTGTACGACTCCCACGACTCGCAGTCGACAGTGCCCGAGGCGTCGTACGGGCGGTTGTACTGGGTCGTCTCGGTGCGGATCGCCATGCCCCCGAGCATGAAGACGATGAGGGTGCCGATGGCGAGTCCGGCGATCACGAGGTAGGTCGTCGCGACCGAGAACAGCGGGCGGGCGATCAGGCCGCTGAGGCCGACGCCGATGGCCGCGACGATGATGATCTCGGCGATGAGCACGAGCAGGGAGACGAGAAGCACGAGAGGATCCGCGCCTCCGCCGAGCAGCGACACCGCCAGGAAGGGGATCGCCACGATCAGGAAGGCGAAGCCGGTCGCCACGGCCGCGGCGAGCTTGCCGAGCATGATGTCACCGGTCGATGCGGCAGTCACCTGCACGGCGGCCAACGTCGCCGCGTCGCGGTCGCCGTTGATGGCGTTGCCGCTGAGAGTGGGCGAGACGAGCACCACCAGCAGCAGCACCATGTTCACGACGATCGAGAACACCCCGGCTCCGACGAAGTCCCCCCACGAGTAGACGGCGAACGACAGGCCGGTCACCCCCAGCAGCACCAGCGCGAAGACGCCGAGAAGCACGTACCAGCCGACGCTCCGCAGCCGCTGCGTCAGCTCGAGGCGGGCGATGATGCGGATGTTCGTGAGACTCATGATCCGGCCTCCTCAGTCGTCGATGCTGCGGGCGGTGCTGCGGGCGGAGGCGGCGGCGCTGTCGGCGGGGCGGCCGGTGCGGGCGGCATCGCGGGCGATGCGGCAGCGGCAGCAGCGGCAGCGGCAGCGGCAGCGGCCTGGTGGTTCAGTGTGAGGAACGTGTGCTCGAGCGCGCTCTGGGCGGGGGCGAACTCCGAGATCCGGAGTCCGGCGTGCACCAGGGCATGCAGGCCGAGAGCGGCCGCGTCTTCCGTCTCGAAGCCGACGAGCACTCCCCCTCGATCGGCGCCGATCGACTCGACGGGAACGCCGAGAGTCTGCGCGACCTGCCACATGTCGGCGTTCTGCCGCGCAGCATCCGCACCCAGCAGGCGGATCCTCCAGGCGCGGCCGGTCGCCTGCGCAGGAGCGGCGTCGACCACGGAACCCGCGACGAGGAACACCGCGTCATCGACCACCTCTTCGAGTTCCGAGAGGATGTGGCTGGAGATCAGCACCGTCCGCCCCTCTGCGGCGAACCTCCGCAGCAGCACCCGCAGCTGGATGCGAGCCTCAGGGTCGAGCCCCGATGCGGGTTCATCGAGCAGCAGCACCTGCGGGTCGTGCACCAGGGCGCGGGCGAGACCCAGCTTCTGCTTCTGACCTCGCGACAGCACCTTGGCCGGGGCATCGGCGAGCGCCGCGAGATCGACGAGATCGAGCAGGTGCGCCGCGCGATCCGCCGCGGCCGCGGGTGCGATGCCGTAGAGCCGCGCCGTGGTGGTGATCGTCTCACGCGCCGTGAGCGAGGGCCACGCGCCGAGAGCATCCGGCATCCACCCCAGCAGTCTTCTCGCGGCGAGGGGATCCTCCGAGGGATCGACTCCTGCGATGCGGATGGTGCCGGTGTCGGGCGCGAGCAGAGACGCGAGCATCAGGAGCAGCGTCGTCTTGCCTGCCCCGTTCGGCCCGACGAGCCCGGTCACCCTTCCCGGCTCGGCCCGGAGGGTCGCGGCGCGCACGGCCTGGACGCTCCCGAAGGATCTGCTGACGCTGTCGACGACGATTCCGGTCATGCGGTCAGTCTGGCATCCGCCCTCGCCGAAACGAGGGAGGCGGACGCAGCGCACGACGACGAGGCGGTTGCCCAGACTCCCGATGCGACAATCGAGACGTGCGCACGATCCTCAACATCATCTGGCTGATCTTCGCCGGCCTCGCCCTGTTCCTCGGCTACATGCTCGCGGGAATCCTGCTGTGCATCCCCATCGTGACGATCCCGTGGGCGATCGCGTCGTTCCGCATCGCACGCTACGCGATCTGGCCGTTCGGACGCGAGATCGTCAGCAAGCCGACCTCGGGCGTCGGCTCGTTCCTCGGCAACGTGCTCTGGGTGATCCTCGCCGGCTGGTGGCTGGCGATCGGCCACATCGTGTCGGGCCTCGCCCTGTGCATCACCATCATCGGCATCCCCCTGGGCATCGCCGACTTCAAGATGGTGCCCGTGTCGCTCATGCCGCTCGGAAAAGAGATCGTCTCTCGCCGGGGCGCGTTCGACAGAACCCTCTGAGCCCACGCGTCAGCCCCCATCTAGACTGGCGCGGATGGATGCCGACCGCCTGATCGCCTGGGACGACGAGCTGCGCCGGGCTCACGGTCGCCTTCGCGCGGCTCTCGAGGCGACGAGATCGGCTGCGGACCGCGGCGCGGATGCCCCGGACGCGGCCGCAGAGCTGTCGCTGTTCTGCATCGGCTTCTGCTCGGCGCTCGACGGGCATCATCTGAGTGAAGACCGCGCGCTGTTCCCGGCGCTGCGCGCGGAGCACCCCGAGCTCGGCGAGGTGATCGACAAGCTCATGCAGGATCACTCGATGCTCGCCCACCTGCTCGGCAGCCTGCGCACGGCTGTCGAGGGCGGCGAGAGCCCCGAGTTCATCGAGCGGCACCTCGACGGGGTCGGGGCGATCATGGAATCGCACTTCCGTTACGAGGAGCGCGAGATCCTGACCCCGCTGCGGGCGTTGCATCTGGAGCGTCCGGTAGCCGACGTGCTCGGCCCGCTCTGAACGGCCCGCTCTGAACGATCGTCAGCTGCGGAAGAAGCTGACGCCGAGATCGGGGTGGTCGACGAAGACGCCGTCGACGCCGGTGCGAGCGATCACCGCCCATTCCGCCTCGTAGTCGCCGTAGGCGCCCTTGCCTCCGGAACCACGGAACTCCGCGGCGAGGAAGGCGTTCTCGGGTCGGCACGTCCACGTGAAGACCGTGAGGCCCCGGGCGTGCGCGTCGGCGACGAGCGTGTTGCCCGCCGCGAGCAGCATCCTCTTGTTCACGCTGATGCCGTCGACCTTCCCGACGAGCCCGTCGAGCCCCTGCGGGGTCACCGTGGCCTTGTAGGTGAGCGCCTGCGTGCCCTGCGCGACGAGCAGATCGTACGGGCGGCCCGATGCCTCGATCAGGTAGATGTACGAGGCCGCGATGCCGCGCTCCTTCAGGTCGCCGAGGATCGTCGATTCGAAGCACTCGATGATCAGCGGCAGCTCGCCCTCGGCCCACCCGGCCGCGCGCAGGTCGCGCTCGATCAGCGGAGCGAGGTCGAGGCCGATGCTCGCGAAGTACGTGGCGTGCTTGACCTCGAGGACCACTCCGATCTCGCGCCCGTGCTCGACCGACCCCTCGCGCACGATGTCGAGCACGTCGGTCAGCCGAAGGATGGCCTGAGACCCGTTGAAGCTCGCGCTCGACAGGCGCACCTCGGGCAGCCGCTCGCGACTGCGCAGGGTCGTCAGCTCCTCCCAGGTGAAGTCCTCGGTGAACCATCCGGTGAGGGCCTGGCCGTCGACGCGCTTGGTCGTCTTGCGGTCGGCGAACTCCGCATGCTCCGCGACGTCCGTGGTACCCGAGATCTCGTTCTCGTGCCGCACGATCAGCACGCCGTCCTTCGTGGCGACAACGTCGGGTTCGACCGCATCCACCCCCATCGCGAGGGCGAGCTCGTAGGACGAGCGACTGTGTTCCGGACGGTAGCCGGGCGCACCGCGATGCCCGATCACGAGAGGCGATTTCCTGGGCACGCTCTCAGCGTAGAACACCCTGATGGCCCGCCCTTCCGGCTATCGTGGAGGAAAGCGACCTACAACCCACTTTGGAGTGAGGCCCACATGAGCAACTTCGCCTTCAACAATCCGGCGTTCCAGCAGCAGGATCCGCGCAACGTCGCGACCTACCCGGGAGCCCCGCAGGGCGCTCAGGGTGCGCAGGCCGCGTCGTTCCAGCACGGAACGATGGACGCTGCCGCCAACGCGCAGCTGGAGGGCATGTACGCCGCTCCCCCGGCCGGCGCGATCGAGACCGACCGCATGTCGGTCGAAGACACCGTTTGGAAGACCGCCGGGCTCTTCGCCATCCTGCTGGTCACCGCAGCCGTCGGCTGGTTCCTGACCCTGGGCGGCGTCGCCGCTCCCGAGCAGAACCCCTACGACCAGTTCCAGCCGAACCTGATGCCGTGGATCATCGGCGCACTCGGCGGCTTCGTGCTCGCGATGATCATCTCGTTCACCTCTCGCAAGAAGGTGCGCCCCGCGCTGATCTTCGCCTACGCCGCATTCGAGGGTCTCTTCATCGGTGGCATCTCGGCATTCTTCGAGGTCATGTGGCCCGGAATCGTCGTCCAGGCCACGCTCGCCACGGTCTCGGTCGTCGGTGTCACGCTGGCACTGTTCGCGAGCGGCAAGATCCGCGCCTCGAAGAAGGCCACCAAGATCTTCATGGTCGCCATGGTCGGCTACCTCGTCTTCTCGTTGCTGAACCTCGTGCTCATGTGGACCGGCGTCCTGCCCGAGGGCCAGGCCTTCGGTCTCTACAGCGCGACGATCATGGGCATCCCGCTCGGCCTGATCATCGGCGTCCTCGTCGTCATCATGGCGGCGTACTCGCTGGTGCTCGACTTCGACCAGATCCAGCAGGGCGTGCGCAACGGCGCTCCCCGCAAGTACGGCTGGCTCGGCGCCTTCGGCATCATGGTCACGGTCGTCTGGCTCTACGTCGAGATCCTGCGAATGATCGCGATCGTCCGCGGCAGCAACTGACGCGAACCGCCTCACTCAGAGGCCCGTCTCCTTCGGGAGGCGGGCCTCTTGGCATACTCGGAGGGCTCAGCGCAAGGGGTTGGCTGATAAACAGCTGAGAGGGCATTGTGGATTTCACGAGCCCTGGCACCCCGGGGCTCACAACACAAAGGAGCTGAACATGAGCTTTCTCGGATTCCTACTTCTCGGTCTCATCGCCGGCGCGATCGCAAAGCTGATCCTTCCCGGCAAGCAGGGCGGCGGATGGCTTATCACCCTTCTGCTCGGCGTCGTCGGCGCCTTCCTCGGCGGATGGCTCGGCAGCCTGATCCTGAACCGTCCTCTCACGGAGTTCTGGGACCTCGGCACCTGGCTCCTCGCCATCGGCGGCTCGATCATCGTGCTGCTGATCTACGGTCTGATCGTCGGTCGCGGCAGCAAGGCTCGCAGCTGACACATCGCAGTACCGAACCGCCCTTCACCCCAGCATCGCTGGGTGGAGGGCGGTTCTCTGTGCGGGGCCGAGGTGGTCAGCGCTCGGTGGCCTTGGCCTGCAGCAGCGCACGCTCCCTGTCGTTGCCGGCGAGTGCCGCGGCGACGGCGAACTCGCTGCGCGCCTCGTCTGCGCGTCCGAGCCGCACGAGCAGCTCGCCACGGGTCGCGGGCAGCAGGTGGTATCCCGCCAGTGCCCCGGAGGCTGCGAGTGCGTCGATGATCTGCAGAGCGGATGCGGGTCCCGTCGCCATCGCCACCGCCGCCGCGCGGTTGAGCTCGACCACGGGCGACGGTGCGATGCGGCCGAGGGCCTCGTACAGCAGCACGATGCGGTCCCAGTCCGTCTCGTCGATCGAGGGAGCGACCGCGTGACTCTCGGCGATGGCCGCCTGCAGGCCATAGGGGCCGCGGCCTGAGCCCAGAGCATCCGCCGCAGCCAAGGCCGCACGACCGCGGCCGATACGACTGCGATCCCAGCGACGGCGATCCGGGTCGGCGAGCAGCACCGGCTCGCCATGCGCGTCCACCCGAGCGGGGAATCGGGCAGCAGTCAGCTCCATCAGCGCGAGGAGGCTGTGCACATCGCGCTCGCGGGGCATCAGAGCCGCGAGAACACGCGTGAGGCGGATGGCCTCGAGGCTGAGCTCGGGGCGCATCCAGTCTGGCCCGCTGCTGGCCGCGTGCCCCTCGTTGAAGATCAGGTAGAGCACGGCGAGCACCCCGTCGACCCTGATCCGGAGGTCGTCGGCCGCCGGCATCCGATACGGGATCCGCTCGGTCTTGATCTTCGCCTTGGCTCGGGTGATGCGCTGCCGCACCGCGGATTCCTGGATGAGGAACGCCCGCGCGATCTCCTCGACGGTGAGACCTCCGACGATCCGCAGTGTCAGCGCGACGCGCGCCTCGAGCGACAGCACCGGGTGGCAGCAGGTGAAGAGCAGGCGGAGGCGATCGTCGTCGATGACGCCTGTGGGCTCCGCAGGCTCGGGATCGTGCAGCATGAGAGCCTCCCGCTGCTTGGCATCGCGGAACGATTCACGACGCAGTCGATCGATGGCTCTGCGATAGGCGGTGGTGGTGATCCATCCGGCGGGGTTGGGCGGTACGCCGTTCTCCGGCCAGAGCTCGGAGGCTGCGGCGAAGGCTTCCGCCGCCATCTCCTCCGCCAGGTCGAGGTCCCCGCATCGTCGGGTGAGACCCCCGACGATGCGCGCCCACTCGTCACGGTAGATCTGCGTGACGCGCGCCTCGACGTCGGCGTTCACCGGCCGCCCCTGATCCCGTTCCGGCGCCGCATCACTCGGGCTCTCTCCGTCCACTCGGTCGAGCAAGATCTGCTCCGACCCTGCCCTCCCGTCGATCATCCCGGTTCCCCGCTCCTGCGCAAAGACATGCGTGCCCACAGGCGGCGAGCGCGAGCCACGAGAGACGGTCGCCGGGTCAGCCCGGGATGCTCGAGCGCCGCGCGTCGTCGAGCGATGCGCTGGTCTGCTTCCTCCGCCTCGAGCCGGTAGACCAGATTCGCCACCATCGGATCGTTGTACACAGCCGTCACCGCATCTCTCGCGTCGTGGGGCCCCCGGGATCGGTCGCCTCCACCTTCACCACGAACGACGGCGTGCGGATGCGACAACGGGGCGTGAGAAAGTTCGCGGGATGCCGAGATGTGAGCATCCTGCATGCATCCCGCACGGCTCCGTAGGCAAAGCGTGAGGATCGTCATATTCCGGTCTGCACGGGAGTTGTATCGAGTCTCGTGCTCGACATCATCTACATCGCGCTGACTCTCGCGCTGTTCGCCCTCGTCTCTCTGATCGCTGCGGGGGTGGAACGACTGTGATCGTCTTCGAGATCATCGCCGCCGCCCTCGCCGTGGCCGCCGTCGTCTATCTCGTGGCGGCTCTCGTCGCCCCGGAGAAGTTCTGATGGGCGCCGGTTCGTCGATGGGAGCCGACCTCTGGTTCGGCATCCTGCAAGCCGTCGTCCTCCTCGTCGCGATCGTGCTGCTCTACCGCCCGGTGGGCGACTACATGGCCCACGTCTTCAGCACCCCCCGTGATCTGAAGGCCGAGCGGGGCATCTATCGCCTCATCGGTGTCGACCCGGCATCCGAGCAGACCTGGCGCGCCTACGCCCGCAGCGTGCTCGCGTTCTCGGTCGTCGGCCTGCTGCTGGTCTACGGGCTGCAGCGCCTGCAGGGCTTCCTGCCCGAGTCGCTCGGACTCGCCGCGGTTCCCGAGGGTCTGGCCTTCAACACCGCCGCGTCGTTCGTCGCGAACACGAACTGGCAGTCGTACTCGCCCGAGCAGACCATGGGCTACACCGTGCAGCTCGCCGGCCTCACCGTGCAGAACTTCATCTCGGCGGCCGTCGGCCTGGCAGTCGCGGTCGCGCTGATCCGTGGACTCTCCCGCCGCGGATCGACCACGATCGGCAACTTCTGGGTCGACCTGATCCGCGGGCTCGGCCGCATCCTGCTGCCGATCGCGCTGATCGCCGCCGTCGCCCTGATCGCAGGCGGCGTGGTGCAGAACTTCGCCGGGTTCACCGATGTGACCACGGTGTCGGGTGGCACGCAGACGATCCCCGGCGGACCCGTCGCCTCGCAGGAGGCCATCAAGCTGCTCGGCACGAACGGCGGCGGCTTCTTCAACGCCAACTCCGCGCATCCGTTCGAGAACCCGACCGGGTGGACCAACCTGCTGCAGATCCTGCTGATCCTCGTGATCCCGTTCGCGCTCCCCCGCACGTTCGGCCGCATGATCGGCGACAACCGCCAGGGCTACGCGATCGCGGCCGTGATGGGCACGATCTTCCTGGTCTCGACCTTCGCGCTGTCGGCCCTCGAACTCGCCGGCCGTGGCTCGGCCCCTGAACTCGCGGGGGCGGCGATGGAGGGCAAGGAGGTGCGCTTCGGCATCCTCGGCTCCACGCTGTTCGGCAGCGCCAGCACGCTGACGTCGACCGGCGCGGTGAACTCGATGCACGACTCGTACACAGCACTGGGCGGCATGATGCCGATGCTCAACATGATGCTCGGTGAGGTCGCCCCCGGCGGTGTCGGATCGGGGCTCTACGGCATGCTCGTGCTCGCGATCATCGCGGTGTTCGTCGGTGGGCTGCTCGTCGGCCGCACCCCCGAGTACCTCGGCAAGCGCATCGGCCCGAAAGAGATCAAGCTCGCGAGCCTGTACATCCTCGTGACGCCGACCCTCGTGCTGGCAGGCACCGCGCTGAGCTTCGCGATCCCCGGCATCCGCGCCGACGTCGAATCGACCAGCATCCTGAACCCCGGTGTGCACGGCATGAGCGAGGTGCTCTATGCCTTCACCTCGGCTGCGAACAACAACGGCTCGGCCTTCGCCGGACTCACCGCGAACACCCCGTGGTTCAACACCGCACTGGGAGTCGCGATGCTTCTCGGCCGATTCCTGCCGATCGTGCTCGTGCTGGCTCTCGCAGGGTCGTTCGCCGGGCAGCAGCGCGTGCCGGAGAACACCGGAACCCTGCCCACGCACCGACCGCAGTTCGTCGGCCTCCTCGCCGCCGTCGCGGTCATCATCACGGCACTCACCTACTTCCCGGTGCTCGCACTGGGACCCCTCGCTGAAGGACTCGTCTGACATGACCCTCATCACCACGCCCTCCGAGACACCGTCGGAACAGCAGGATGCTGCGGCATCCGACCCGACCGCACCGCCCCGATCGTTCGGCTGGGCGCAGCTGACCCAGGCCCTTCCCGGGGCGGTGCGCAAGCTCAACCCCGCCTCACTCGTGCGCAACCCCGTGATGCTGCTCGTCTGGGTCGGCGCCGCGTTCACCACCGTGCTCGCGATCGCCGAGCCGTTCCTCGGCGGCCCGGCCGACTCCGGGGGAACCGCGGTGCCCGCGCCGTTCACCTGGGGCATCGCGATCTGGCTGTGGCTGACCGTGCTGTTCGCCAACGTCGCGGAGTCCGTGGCCGAGGGGCGTGGCAAAGCTCAGGCCGCGAGCCTGCGCAAGACCCGCACGAGCACCATGGCGCGCACGGTCGTCCGCTACGACGCAGGCGCGGATGCCACGGCGGAGCGCACCGAGACGGCCGACGTCTCATCGGCAGAGCTGCAGCGCGACGACATCGTGATCGTCACCGCCGGCGAGCTGATCCCGGGCGACGGCGACATCGTCGCCGGCATCGCGACCGTCGACGAGTCGGCGATCACGGGCGAGAGCGCCCCGGTCATCCGCGAGTCCGGCGGCGACCGCAGCGCCGTCACGGGCGGCACGCGAGTGCTGTCGGACCGCATCGTCGTGCGCATCACGTCGAAGCCGGGCGAGACGTTCGTCGACCGCATGATCGCGCCCGTCGAGGGCGCGAGCCGTCAGCGCACGCCCAACGAGATCGCCCTCAACATCCTGCTCGCGAGCCTGTCGATCGTGTTCGTCGTGGTGGTGCTCGCGCTCAACCCGATCGCCTCGTATGCGGCGTCGCCCGTCAGCATCCCGGTGCTGATCGCCCTGCTCGTGTGTCTCATCCCCACCACGATCGGCGCCCTGCTCTCGGCCATCGGCATCGCCGGCATGGACCGTCTCGTGCAGCGCAACGTGCTCGCCATGTCGGGCCGCGCGGTCGAGGCGGCGGGTGATGTGACGACCCTGCTGCTCGACAAGACCGGCACCATCACCTACGGCAACCGCCAGGCGCGCGAGGTGATGCGCCTCGGTGGCGTCGACCCCGACGAGCTGCTGCGTGTGGCTGCTCTCTCCTCCCTCGCCGACCCGACGCCCGAGGGCGCCTCGATCGTCGCGCTCGCCACGTCGCGCGGCATCCGGGTCGACGAGCCGGCGGATGCCGTGGTCGTGCCGTTCACCGCCCAGACCCGCATGTCGGGCCTCGATCTCGCCGACGGCACGCAGATCCGCAAGGGTGCGGGCTCGGCGGTCAGCGCCTGGCTCGGACTCGGGTCGGATGCCGAACTCACCGGCCTCGTCGACGGCGTCGCGTCGAGCGGCGGCACCCCGCTGGTGGTCGCCGTGAAGCATCCGACAGGGGCCGGGGAGGTGCTCGGCGTCGTGCACCTCAAGGACATCGTGAAAGACGGTCTGCGCGAGAGGTTCGAGGAGCTCCGCAGCATGGGCATCCGCACGGTCATGATCACGGGCGACAACCCGCTGACCGCCGCCGCGATCGCGAAGGAGGCCGGTGTCGACGACTTCCTCGCCGAGGCGACTCCCGAGCAGAAGCTCGAGCTGATCAAGCGCGAGCAGCAGGGGGGCCGACTCGTCGCCATGACCGGTGACGGCACGAACGACGCCCCCGCTCTCGCCCAGGCCGACGTCGGCGTCGCGATGAACACCGGCACGTCGGCGGCGAAGGAGGCCGGCAACATGGTCGACCTCGACTCGGATCCGACCAAGCTGATCGACATCGTGCGCATCGGCAAGCAGCTGCTCATCACCCGTGGAGCGCTGACGACGTTCTCGCTCGCGAACGACATCGCCAAGTACTTCGCGATCATCCCGGCGATGTTCATGGGCGTCTTCCCCGGGCTCGCGGCGCCCAACATCATGCAGCTGCACTCCCCCGCATCCGCCCTGACGACCCCGATCATCTTCAACGCGATCGTGATCGTCTTCCTGATTCCCCTCGCGCCGCGCGGGGTGAAGTACCGACCCGCGAGCGCCTCGCAGATCCGGCAGCGCAACCTGCTCGTCTACGGCCTGGGCGGAGTGATCGCGCCGTTCATCGGCATCAAGCTGATCGACCTCGTCATCACCCTCATCCCCGGTTTCTGACCGGCATCCGCCTCGCTTCCCTCTCGCTCCTTCTCGCTCCGAAAGGCCTCTCATGTCCTCCTCCCGCACCGTGGCCCGCACCACCGGGGTCGCGATCCGCGCGATGCTCGTACTCACCCTCGTGCTGGGCGTCGGGTACACGCTCGTCGTCACCGGCATCGGCCAGCTGCTGCTGCCGTTCCAGGCGAACGGGTCGCCCCTCGCCGACGATCGGGGCAGCTCGCTGATCGGACAGTCCTTCACGGACGCCGACGGCGAGGCGCTTCCCGAGTACTTCCAGTCGCGCCCGTCTGCCGCCGGCGACGGCTATGACGGCGCCGGCTCGAGCGGCAGCAACCTCGGGCCCGAGAACCCCGACCTCGTCGCCGCGATCGGCGAGCGCCAGGCGGCCATCGCCGACCGCGAGGGTGTGAGCGTCGACGCTGTGCCGGCCGACGCCGTGACGGCATCGGGCTCAGGTCTCGATCCGCACATCAGCGTCGCCTACGCGCTGCTGCAGGTGCCGCGGGTGGCGGCCGAGCGAGGCCTGCCCGAGCAGCAGGTGCGCGACCTCGTGGAGTCTAGAATTCAAGGGCGGGATCTGGGATTCCTCGGCACAGAACGCATCAACGTCGCCGAACTCAACCTCGCGCTCGATGAGCAGGAGGGCTGATGAGGCCAGAGCGGATGCCGCGGCGCGGCCGACTCCGCGTGCTGCTCGGCGCAGCCCCCGGTGTCGGCAAGACCTTCGAGATGCTCGTCGAAGGGCGCCGACTGCTCGATGAGGGCCGCGATGTGGTGATCGCGATCGTCGAGACGCATGAGCGCGCGGCGACCGCGGCGCAGACCATCGGCATCCCCGAGGTGCCCCGACGCATCGATCTGCACCGGGGCGTGCCGCTGAGCGAGATGGATCTGGAGGCCGTGCTCGCACGCCGCCCCGAGATCGCCCTCGTCGACGAGCTCGCGCACACGAACACCCCTGGCTCGCAGAACCCGAAGCGCTGGCAGGACGTCGATGTGCTGCTGGACGCGGGCATCGACGTGGTCACGACGGTCAACGTGCAGCACATCGAATCGCTGAACGCGGTCGTCGAGAAGATCACCGGCATCGCCCAGCAGGAGACGATCCCGGATGCGGTGGTGCGAGCCGCCGACGAAATCGAGGTCGTCGACCTCGCCCCGCAGTCGCTGCGCGACCGTCTGTCGGCCGGACTCGTCTACCCCGCCGAGCGGATCGACGCCGCCCTGTCGAACTACTTCCGCCTCGGCAACCTCACGGCGCTCCGCGAACTCGCACTGCTGTGGCTCGCCGACGAGGTCGACAGCGCACTGCGCAGCTACCGGGCCGACCACGGCATCGAGGGCACATGGCAGGCGCGCGA
>NZ_JAGGPD010000241.1 GCF_018613995.1 Microbacterium sp. ISL-103
CGGATGCTGCCATCGGCACCGCCACTAACGACACGAATGCCAGGGTGATGGCTGCGATGGTGGCGAGCAGCGCGCGGCCCGGTCGGTGCGTGTTCGATGTTGCAGCGTTCATGCGTGAGATCTCCGTGAGTAGTGCGAGCGGTGTCGGCTCGTGCGAATCGCCATGGAGGCGGGGAGCGAGACGCGGTGCCGGCGCCGGTGAGGACAGCGGCACCGCGTCGGAGGTCACTCGTTGCCGATGGACTTGTCGAGGTTGTCGCGCACGGAGTCGACGTGACCCTCGACACCTTCGGGGGCGACCTTTTTCACGAAGTTCGCCCCCGCGTCGAGGACCGAGTCGCTGACCTTCTCGGCCTGCTCGCTGTGCAGCAGTTCCTCGATCCGGTCCTTGTTCTCCTCGAGGAATTCCTTGCCCTTGTTGACGAGGTCGTCGATTCCCATGACTGTCTCCTTCCCGCCCGCGAGGGCGTCTTTCGTTTCTGCGTTGCAGGTCGCGACGCAGGCTAGAGGCTGTATGGAACTGCCATACAGAGGACGATGGCGCTCACGCTGAAGGCCAGGAACGCACCGAGATGCCACCACGCGCTGACTTCGTGGCCGTCTGGGTGACGCGGACGGAAGAGGACGTCCAGACGTTCCGACGGATGCACGGGACGCGCCATGCTTGCGGCACCGGTATCGGCACCGACGATGGGTCGGACATCGGTCCCGGGAGGAGTCATCTCCGTCGGCATCGCCGAAAGGCTGTCGACGGCGTATCCACCAGCCGAGTTTTGAGAGGGCAGGGGTCCCCACACCTGCCCTCTCCCGCTCAGTGTCCAGGGCTGAGCGGTTGCCTCTGCGTGGGGCAGAGCCAGCGGTTGCCGCGCCGACGATAGCCGTGGCGGGCTGGTCGTTGATGATCTCGGATGTGACCGCATGATGCCGGGCTCAACGCTTCTCGATGTATGCCGGGGACCCCGGCAAGACGCTTCTGGTCAGTCCGGCATCCGCCATGGCCTCGGCCGCGAGCTTGCGCTTGCGCTCGATTGACTGGCCGATCTCCATCGCAAGACGGGGCCGGGTCTGGACCATCTTGTCGACCACCTCGGAGGGGACCGTCAGCACTGTGACGACCGTCCGAGCAACCGACGTACCAATGGCGGGTTCACGCGTCAACGCGGTCTGCCCGACGTAGTCGCCGGCCTCGACATCGTTGAGGTCGATTCGGCCTGCGGGTGTGTCGAGCCATGTGCGAACTGCTCCGTCGACGACGAATCGAATGTCGGTAGGTACCGCGCCAGCCAACTGCAGCAGTTCTCCCGCACCATAGCGCTCGACCTTCGCTGACTCGGCAAGCAAGCGTCGTTCTGCCTCCCCCACCTGAAGAACCGGACCGACGGTTTCGAGCGCGCGTGCGACCGACGACTGGTCTGAGTTACCAACAGAGGTATCTCCATCGAGCGCGATGCCGCGGCGACGGGCCGCGTACCACAGCCAGGACAGGTAGAGGGATACACTCGCCGGAGCGGCCGCGGCACCCATCACGGGAAGGGTCACCGAGAAAGCGCCAGCGCCCGAGTACTCGGCAGTCGCCACGTGTTCCACAGGTCGCTGCGGAAGTGCCTCGGCGACATCCAGCAGCAACTTGATGACCTCTTGCGGAGAGTCGTCGGTTCCGAACTTGAGATTCACGGTGGTGCGGTAGACCGCCTCCGGGAGACTCTTGTTGGTGAACGACGCGCCGGACAACGATGAGTTGGGAACGATCTGGATGCCCGACCCCGTGTCGATGTGCACAGCACGCCAGTTGACTTCGACGACCCGCCCTTCGATGCCGCCCACCTCAAGCCAATCTCCGATCTTGAAGGGCTGCTCGAACAGCAGAAGCAGCCCAGAAATGACACCACCGACGGCGTTCTGTAGCGCGAGACCGATGACAATCGACGTCACTCCGAGAGCGGCCACCAGTCCGCCGACATCCGCTCCCCACACCCACTGGAACAGGAATCCGAGTCCGACCACGACGAGGATGAGACGCGCGATCTCCACGAAGATCGATGGGATGCGCTCTCGCCATGACCCCTCCTCGGCGCGGGAGAAAAGAGCGACGTTGAAAGCGCTGAGCACCAGAAGAATGACAAGAAAGCCCAGCACCGTCGCGACGACGCGGGTCCAGACCTGGTCGGTTTCGGACCGTGAAGCCATTGCGAGAAGTGCACACAGGCCGCCGACCGGGACGACCCAGTTCCGGAGCAGTCGCAGGGGTTTCGCCGCCGCATGACCTCGACGGTTCAGCGCGCCGATGGCTTCGGTGAGCACCACCAGCATCAGTGGGACGCCAACCGCGACTGCGATAGCCCACCCGACCCACTCGCCAGAAAGGTTGATGCTCACGGCAGACGCCAAACGATCTGCGGCGTTCCCTGAAGGTCGAGGGCTCCTGCCTCGACGAAACTCACCGAATCCTGCAGCCTGTCTCGTACCGCTTGGCTGACGTACACGCCGGGATCCCCCGTGACGCTTCGAACGCGGTATGCGAGGCTGACGGCGTCGCCCCACAGGTCGTACGCGAGTGTGGTTCGCGCGACCAATCCACTGGTCACGGTCCCCGTGTCGACGCCAGCTCGAAGGTCGATCTGCGAGCCGTGTTGCGCGTTGAACCGCTGCACCACTTCCCGCATCTCACTCGCGAACTCCACCGCTCGCCGAACGTTGTCGACTCGAGGAACGATGAGCCCAGAGGACGCGAGATACCCACCTCGAAGAGTGCGGACCTTCTCGACGCCCGCTTTCTGAGCTGCTTCGTCGAAGCCTCGCATGAGCAGGTTCAGTTGAACGATCTCCTGCTCGCTGCTGAGCGAGGAAGAGAACTCGTCGAAGCCGACCAATTCCGCGTACACGACCGAGACATCATCGTGTTCCTCTGAGATCGTCTCCTCGCCCTTCTTGTACCTCTCGGCGACCGTCGACGGCATGAGAGTCAGCAGGAGTTTCTGGTTCTCGTCGCGCTGCGCGTCAATGAGCTCCTGCTTCACGCGCAGACTCGCTGCCATGTCATTGAACGCTGTTCCGAGGTCACCGAACTCGTCTCGGCTTCCCTCCGGGACCTGCACGGCCAGGTCTCCTCCCGCAACTTTCCGGACCGCATCGACGAGACGCCTTACTGGCCGTGCGAACACTTGTGCCAGAAGTAGTGATGCGACGGAGACGAACAGGAGAATCGCGAGCGTTGAGAGCACGAGGTTTCGGGTGAACTCTGAAACGGGCCGGAACGCTTCGTCGGCGTCCATATGAGCGACGATGACCCAGTCCAAGCCGGCGATCTCCACGGGAGCATAGGCGACGAGGCTGTCGGAGTTCGTGTAGTCCGCCGCGACGACGGTGCCCGTCTCCCCGGCGATGGCGCGCTGCACGCCTGTGAAGTCAACGGGTTGAAGCTGGACGGTCCCCTGGACCTGCGTCACACGCTCGGCGACATCGGGCGAGGTGCCATTCTTGACCACCGCGTCGACATAGGCCTCGGGATCTTCTACGAGGAGGCGCGAGACGCTACGCATCAGCTTGTCCTTCCCGGCCAGATATACCTCGCCCGTGTTCCCCAGGCCTTGCGCCGCCCACTGGCCTCCCCCGGTCGTCACGGTGTTGATCTGCTCGACCGGAATCTGGACTGCTATCGCACCGATGATGTCGGTGGCGGAACCCACCGGCGAGATCACCCACGCGGTCGGCACATTGAGGGAGGGCAGGTAGCGTTCGAAATCAGTCGTGATGACCTCATCGACGCTTCCGTTCCGCATCACCTCATCGAAGGCCGACGTCAGAATCGTCTCCGAGTACGGCTCCTCCCGCAGGTTGACACCGAGGTCGACGCTCTTGTAGGCGGAGAAGACGACGTTCGCACTCTTGTCGAGGACCAGGACGTCCTCGTATCCGAGTTCGTCCACGAGTCCCGTGAAATAGCTCCCGTACTCTGCGTTCGCCGTCGACCACGCGCTCCCGTCCCCGGCATCATCGAGCGCGAGTCCGGCATCGAAGTCGTCATACGGACGGTTCGCGACGTATCGCGCCTGAAGGTAAACTCCGGCAGCGGTCGCCGGCACGAACGCCTCCGGTTCGTAGTCCAGCCCGGACCGGTCCTCAAGAGCGGGGACGAACGAGGACTCGTAGAAGTCTCCGACAGAGGACCGGTCAGCGTCGAGCGTGGGGATCGTGTTCAGTTCGGCGAAGCCCTCGACAAACGCCTCGGTCGCTTGAACAGCACTGGCGTTGCGTGAGTCCAGACGAACGCTCTGCTGGAGCCGCTGAAACTCTCGTTCGATGGCTTCGGCACGCAGGTCCCGAATGCTCGTGAGCTGCTCGAAGGCTGCGGTACGAAGCGAGTCCCGTCCATTGACAAACCCGATGACGCCGACAATCGCTGACGACAACAAACTCACCAGGAGCAGCATCACAAGAAGCTTCGACTGAATGCTGAATCCAGGCCTTCGCCAATTTTGAGTAGAGAACCTGCCTCTCGCGGGCGTCGAAGGTACGGCCGCGGTATCGGCTGTGACTGTCACTTTGCTCTCGTTCTCTCTGAGTGGATGTTTTCGTTCGCGGTCGCTGAGGCGTAAAGGTCCTGAAACGCTCGCGCAGCCGCCTGGGTGTTCCGGTCCAGCAACGCGTAGCGAAGACGCTCGTAAACGTCTTTTGCTGCGGCGCCGGGAGTCGGAACGACCACCGCCTGCCGCAGATTGGCGTCGACGACGAGTGCGAGATCGCCGAGAACCTGCGTGGTGACGGTGTCTGCGGACGCTGACCAGATGTGCTCAAGGAGGCGTCTCAGCGAAGACCGCCACTTCGCAGACTCGTCAGATCCGGATGCATGAGCGAGGTCATCGACCAGGGCGACAGCAAGGTCGAGCTCACCGCTGGTGAATCGCGTCACAGCATGCCGAAGCAGCTCGGCACCTTGGTAACTCAGCACCTTAAGCGTCTGAACGTGCAGATCAGGGTGAGGAAGCGACACCCGCGTGAACCGACCTGGCTGGGTGCTCACCAGCCCCAAGCGCGCGAGACGCGCGAGCGCCTCGCGGATGGGGGTTCGCGAGACACCCAGCCACGACTGCAGCTCCTCGATGCGAAGTGTCTCACCGGGCTCCAACGTGCCATCACAGATGGCATCGCTCAACGCCCGAAAGCTTGCGTCGCTGAGAGACCCGGCGTCCACCACCAGTTCGAGCTCGCGTCGAGGAACCGCCACCGCACCCACCAAAGCCATCCGGTGCAACCGGAATGACGGTCCC
>NZ_JAGGPD010000242.1 GCF_018613995.1 Microbacterium sp. ISL-103
ATAGGCATCCGCTCGGGCGAGACCCGCGGCCAGGTGCGCCCCGGAAGACCCGTCGGCGGCCGCCGGGCGCGCCGACCAGGCGGCGGGGTCTGTGCGGTCGAGCATGACGGGCACGTACTGCTGACGTCCGGCCGGGCTCCGCCACCCGGCGGTGACGGCGACGCGGAGCATCGGGCGCTCGATCGGCTCGCGGCCCTGAAGTGCGAGCAGCGCCGGCCGCACGAACGCTTCGAACGAGGCGGCGACGCTGGCGGGATTGCCGGGCAGTCCGAAGACGAGGGCGTCGTCGATGCGTCCGAACGCCTGCGGTCGGCCCGGCTGCATGGCGACCGCCACGAACTCGATGAGATCGCGCAGCACGTTCTTCACGACCTCGTGGGCTCCGGCGCTCACGCCGCCGGAGGTGACGACGACGTCGGCGCGGGCGTCGTGCAGTGCGCGCTCGAGCAGCGCGGTGAACGCCGCATCCTCATCCGTCACTGAGTCGACCGACACGATATCCGCGCCCGCGTCGGTGCAGAGCGCCGCGAGCAGCACCGAGTTCGACTCGGGGATCTGTCCGCGCGCGAGCTCGGCTCCGGGGGCTGCCAGTTCGGTGCCGGTCGAGATCACGGCGACGCGCGGGCGGCGATGCACGGCGACGGTGTCGATGCCGGTGGTGGCGATCGCCGTCAGCTGCAGCGGTCCGAGAACCGTGCCGGCCGGGGCGACGACGGCGCCGGCGCGCAGCTCTTCGCCATGCCGACGGATGTTCGCGCCCGCCCGGGCCGGAGCCCTGGTCACGATGGCGGGAGCATCCCACGCCTGCAGGCCGTCGCGGGTGTGCTCGAACGGCACCACTGCGGTCGCCGTGCGCGGCACGGGGGCGCCGGTCATGATCCGGGCCGCCGAACCGGGAGTCAGCTCGGGTTCGTCGGCAGACCCTGCCGGCAGATCGGCGATCACTCGCAGCACGACCGGATGCTCGACGCTCGCCCCCTCGACATCGGCGAAGAGCACGGCGTACCCGTCCATCGCGGAGTTGTCGAACAGCGGCACATCGACCCGGGCGTGCACGGGGTCGGCCAGAGTGCGTCCGGAGGCCAGAGCGACCGACACGATCTCGGCCTCGAGAGCGGATGCCGCAGCCAGCACCTTCGCCCGCTGTGCGTCGACCGTCAGCATGGCGGAAGCGACGGTCGGGTGGTGAAGGGCATGCAGTCAGCGTACGACGGTCGCGGGATGCCCCCGCGACCGCGTCGCCCCCTGCCCCTCTTTCCCCGCCTGTTCCCCGCTCGAAAGTCAGTGCTCGCGGAACATCGGCCAGCCGCTGCCGGGCAGCATGTGCGAATGCAGCGCCCCCTTGGCCGATTCCAGGTTCGGGTAGGTGCCTGTCGCGGCATCCGATCCGGCCATGACGACCGTGTAGCCCTCGTCATCGTGGCGGATGCTGCCGACGACCCCGTTCGTGCCGTAAGCCACCCAGAGGGCCAGGGTCTTGGTCGTGCTCATCATCGAACCTCTTCCGTTGCCCGTGACGCTACGCCCCGGCGCACCGGAATACCAGCCCTTGATGCGCGGTGGCGGGGGCAGCGGGCGGGCGTCCGAACTGCGGGGCCAGTTCTTCCGCATCGCGCGCCCGAGTTGCGGGGCCAGTTACGCATCGCAGTGGCGTGATTCGGGTGCGGGGCCAGTTACGCATCGCAGTGGCGTGATTCGGGTGCGGTAGTGGCCCCGCCTGGAGGGTCGGGTGCAGAAGTGGCCCTGCGCGCAGCCGCGGGCGCGTTGTGGGGTCGGCGGGGTTGCGGCATCCACTAGTGCAGCTGGCGCGCGTGGGCGGGGCCAGTTCCGCACCGCGATGGCGTGATCCGGATGCGGTAGTGGCCCCGCCTGGAGGCAGGGGCGGGGGCGAAGCGGGGAGAGGGAGGGAGGGGAGGGGGAAGAGACGGGGGAGAGTCAGCGGCGGGATGCCATCGCGCGACGGATGTGGTCGATCAGCATCCGTCCGCCGTCGCCCAGGTCGAGCTGTGTCACGCGTATGACGATCCAGCCGCGGTCTTCGAGCTCGCGCTGCCGCTGTATGTCGCGCCTCCACTGCTCGCGGCTCGTGCGGTGGCCATCGCCCTCGTACTCGATCGCGATCTTGAGCGAGGGATAGGCCATGTCGCTCCGCGCGATGAGGACGCCGCTCTCGTGGATCTCGTGCTGCACGACGGGTTCGGGAAGACCTCCTGCCACGATGAGCAGCCTGGTCTCGGTCTCCTTCGGCGATTCCGCTCCGTCCCGTGCGCGGGTGAGCGCATCACGGATTCGTCGAGAGCCGGGGAAGCGGCCCCAGGCCCGCAGCCGCTGTTCGATGTCGGTCAGTGCCAGCGGAGGACGCCCCGGACGCAGCCCCGGATAGTTGTCGGCCGTGCTGATCAGCGCGTCGAGAGCGATGACCGCCTGATCGTCGGTCAGCGGCACGGCGCACATGAACAGAGCCGCGACCGGATCGATGACCGGGATTCCGCCGATTCGCCAGGGATGGGCTCGTCCCCCTGCCAGGCGCCGGCCGGTGACGCCGCGGCGGCGGACGCGCGCCGAACCCGGCGCCACGACCACGACGATCGGTGCCTCGAGGCGCCAGATTCCGGGGTGCGGATACCCCCACACCCGCATGGCCGTCTCGCCGCCGACGAGCTGACCGCGGTGCAGTCGGGGCGCGAGGGCGGTGACGCGATCGAGGGGTGTCTCTGCCCTCGCGACCGAACGGACCCCGCGGAAAGGGCGGTCGAGATCGCGGGCGCCGACTCGGCCCCGACCGATACCCGCGGCCGCGGCCTGCGTCACGGTGAAATGGCGGCCGAGTTCGTCGGGCAGGAGTATCCGATGGCGCATCCCCTCACGATCGGCGAGCGAACCGTGGCTCGGGCTTCGTGATCGCCCGGATCCCGAGAATTGTGGAGAAGTCGCGCCTGTGGACAGCATCCGCGGTGCGTTCTGGCGCCGCGAGCGGGGCCACTTCTGCATCTGGCGCCGCGAGCGGGGCCACTTCTGCATCTTCAAACCAGTTCTCGGATGCGGAACTGGCCCCGCCTGGCGGGCGCGGTGCGGAACTGGCCCCG
>NZ_JAGGPD010000243.1 GCF_018613995.1 Microbacterium sp. ISL-103
CAGTGCGGGGCTCACCCGCGAAAGACTCAAACTCGGCGGCTGACGGCTGCGACGGATCTTCGTCCACAGACGCGCTGGCAGCGGATGCTGAGAACAAAGCGGATAGCGCCAGTACCGAAACAGCAATAGCCGTAGTCGACCGCCGGAGCCGGGATGTGTGGATCGTCATGAATCTTCTCTCCATCGTGAAAAGTGGCTGGAGCTCCCGGAACTAACGGAGCACCGCGACTCAGATAACCCGAACTCATCGGATTCAGACAACCGAACTTCAGCGTCTATGAATTGGGGTCGAAGATCCGCAACGCCTCGGATGCGCGCCCCAACTCCAGAATTTGAGCCCATTTCTGAATATCGTCGTCGGCGAGCGTGAGCCACTTCCTGAGCTCTATCCGATCCCAGGCTCCACTACCCGAGAACGCTCTGCGGTGGAAATCGGGCCGCCCCCCACCACGACGGGGCAAAGATGTGAGCGTCACCGGCGTGAAACCTGCTTGATCCCCAGAGCGTCTGTTTCCGGAGCAGTCAGAAGCCGGCCATCAATCGCGAGCGGTTCGACACGGCGGTGTCTACCGTCGCTAACACCGCCGCCACCCGCGTCCTCGTGGTGCTTGGGAACGACGAGAGTTGGGGAGAGACCACACCGCTGTTCGATGCGCAGCCCGGCGACGCAGTCCGCATCTCGATGACCGCCCGGCTCCTCCCCCGACCAGCGCGACTGACCGTCGGGGGACGCGAAGTACTCGCTCTCGCTGGCGCAGCATCCGTCGACCGCGCCCGGCGCATCGAATGATGAGCTTGGTGTTCAAGCATTGCTTCTCCGGGACAGGAAAGAAGTCAGTAAACGTCCCAGGCGTTGTCTACGCGTCATCTGGGGACTACAACAAGTACTTCGACATCAAGTTCAGTGACGGCTGGACGTCGTTGCTGATGCACAGCTCCTCGGTGTCGTACACGAAGCCTCGGACCCTGACGTCGGTCGACCGCGGCAATCTCTGAGCTCAGCTGCTTCTAGACCGTTCGGTCCACGCGGACGCGTGGGCCGAACAGTCGACGGGTTGAAAGGGGCGGCGAAGAACGGATCAAGGTTGACGCTGGTGTACTCATAACGCGGGACGACGATGGGTGCCCGCGCCGGCCGGACGGTGCGCCCTTCTCATCGAGAAGTATCGGACGGCGTCGCGGTCCGAGAAGGGGCGCCGACGTTAGCCGTTCAGCCAGGTGGCATGCATCTGTGCCGGGTCGGGCGACTGATGCAGCTGGCTCGTCAGAATCGCAGCCTGCGCGTCACGGAGGCTGCAGATGTAGTCCACAACCGCGATGGCAACCTCGTCGCGAGCCACCGGGTCCTCCCCCGGGTCGGAAACACTCCCTGAGCCATCTGCGGAGATGTTTGCCTCGGTGATCTCGAGGGCACCGACGAGGTACTCGCGGAGCCGCGCTGGCAGCTGTCGGTGTGCGGACGGATATGGGTCCCCTGCAACGTCCTGCAACCACCGACCGCACATTGCAACCAGCGAGTCGAAGAGGCGGCGAAGATCCTGCGCCTGACCGTATTGCATCACAGCGAGCGACGCTGTCTCGATCACATAGTAGGAGTTGAGCGCCTTAAAGAACTCCGAAACCAGCCGAGCGACAGGGTCCACATGCATCCGCACGCGTTCCAGCCCGTCGACGCGTTGAAGGCTGGTGTTCTCGCTGAGGTAGACGATGAGGGTGCTGGCGAACTTCTGCAGGGCCGCGTGCGAGGTCCGAGATCCTGAGAAGGGCGCGGGAGGAAAGTGCATGAGGAGCGACCGCTTGATCGTTGCCCACATGTCGGGGATGTGCTCCGCCAGCGAAGTTCCCTCGTCATCGAGGACCTTCTTGAGCTTCTCGAAGATGAACTGCAGGCATCCTCGCGCTTCGTCGTCGGTCGCGAAGTCGAAATCGGTGGTCGCCCAGTTCACCTTGTCGGGGGCGCTCTTCAGCGCGGTATGGATGCGGTGGAGCGGGGTGCGGCCGGCACGGAAAAAATCTTCGAGATCGTGCACGGCATAGGTGATGTCATCAGCCCAGTCCATGATCTCGGCTTCGGGCCACCGGTGAACCCGAAGAACCTTATCGGATTCCGGCTCCCGCTCGATGTGGATGAACCCGTTGTCCACGAGGGCGGTAAGAAGGTCTGCTTCTTCTTCATAGAAGCTCCACTTCTTTGCCAGCTTCTCGATTCGGTACGGGTGGCCGCCACGCAACCACGGATATTTGGCGATTGCTGCCATAGACCGAAGCGTGAGCTGTAGCCCTGGCTGTTCCCGCTCTTTGCGGAACGACAGCGCGGCGACGATCCGGGTCGACTGGGCGTTGCCCTCGAACGACCTTTCCGCGAGCACCCGATGAGCCGCCACGAGCCGCTCGCTGGCGCCGACAGGTGCAGGCTCTTTCATCAGCGTCTGGAGGGTGTGCTCGCCAGCGTGACCGAACGGCGGATGACCGATGTCGTGGGCGAGACCTGCCACATAGCAGTGGTCGGGGTGCACCCAGTCGCTGACTTCTGTCCCTGCGGGAACGACGCCCGGTTTGACCGTTTTCGCCAGCCTGCGCGCCAACGTCGCAGCCACCTGCGCAACCTTGAGCGAATGACTCAACCGGTCGTGGAAAAGGTATCCATCCTGCGGCGGGACCACCTGCGTGACGCCGGACAACCGTCGGAACTCCGGCGCGTAGAAGACCCGATCACTGTCGATCTGCCCCGGCTGTCGCCACGGCTCGTTCGCGGGTTCGGCGGCGCCGCCCATGCGGCCGGCGTCAGTGATTCCCACCGTTAGGCGCGCGAGAGGAGCCCGGTGACCCAGTCTTTGTGGAGAGACCCTTGCCCGCGGAGCTTGTCGACGACGTAGGACGCAAGATACTCGTTGACTTGAGCGCGTTCGCACACGACGTGAACAAACTCGAGTTCTTGCACGGGACTCGTCAGCGAATCGAGGGCCGCGCGCGCTTTGTCCTCGGCGCGTGCGATTCGCTCCCGTTCACGAGCTGCATCCGCGCGGACTGTTTCGACTCCGCGCCCCATGCGCTCTTCGGTCACTGCGTCGCCAGCCAATGCAATCGCCAATGCATCTCCCCATGTAGTTCCCTCGAACCCTCACTCTACCGCTGTAAAGGGCTCCTGGATCCAGCTATTTGTAGGGTACCGGCAGATACGGACATCGCCCTGGAAAGATGTACGCGGCGCGTCGTTTGGGGTGCCGCGCCCAGGCCCCGAGGGTCCACCAAGGACGCGCCCGGCGCAGCGCGCCGTCTTGCTGCGTGCAGCGCAAGCGGAGAAATGCGCCTCAACCACGACAGGGCATCAGGCTGCGAGCACCCGTTCCTGTGCCGCACTGAGCGCCACCATACGTGCGCGTCTGGCATCCCGCGGGCTGCACCTCAGATACTTATGGCACTGAGCACGAAACGTCTCGTAGGTGCCGTACCCGCATCGTGTGGCAATCTCGGACATCGAGATCGTCGGGTTGTGGGCAGCAATTGCCACCACCTGCCGCAGTCGTCGGCGGGCGAGGGCTTCGGCGACGCTCGGCCCGCCCCCGAATGCTCGGTCGAGTTGCCGCCTGGACACATACAACTCGCGTGCAAGCCACGTCGCGC
>NZ_JAGGPD010000244.1 GCF_018613995.1 Microbacterium sp. ISL-103
CGTAACTGTAGCGCTGGAACATGTCGGGGTCGGAGTGGGCGCCCTGCACCCGTTTCCCGCCCTCGTTCGTTGTCTGACCGCGGGAGTTACTTTTCAGGCGGAGGTGCTCAGCTCCATCGGCGGCGACGTCCGCGTTCGTGTCGAGCCGGTGCTGTGATTGTCGTAGGCGGTAGCTACCTCGAGACAGTTCTGTACCCGACGTTCTCCTCGACGCTCATCGGGAGCGGGGTGCGTGCCGCATCGACGTTGGGAACGGACGCGACGCATCTGGTCACTATCGCCACGCCGTCCGAGGCGAAAATGGTCTCTCCACAGCTGGCCGCGACCACAAAGCTACAGCTCACGGAACGTGGCGACAGCGTCGATTTTCGGTACCTCGACCTGGCTCTTCCCCCGCAGGTGGTCGGACTCCCGGCAAGCATGCAAGGAACTGTCGAATGCGATTTCCCCGATGATGATGTCCTCGCGTTCGGGCTGGCAGAACTGCCCGAGGGCTATCCCGTCACTGCGCGCCGCGTGGTGGTGGACCCTCAGTCCCCCGGCTCGGCATCAGCCCGCTTCCTTGAACAGATTGACGCCGAGCAGATCGCGGTGTGCGCGAACCGGAAAGAGGCACGGCTCATCACGGGCCTCGACGATCCGATGGACGCGGCGCGTGCCTTACTGGACCGCCCATGCGTGAAGGCGGTGGTGGTGAAATGTGGCGCTCTCGGATACGTCGTCGCTGACGCCAGCGCGGTGACCTGGGTGCATGCGACGCCGAGTCTTTTGGTCCGCGCGCTCGGATCGGGTGATGTCTTCTCCGCAGTCTTCGCCCGTGAGTGGTTCGCAGGGGTGTGCGCGGCCGACGCAGCGAGCACCGCAAGTGCCGCCGTCGCGTCCAGCGCCACCGGACCTGGAACGTCGCCACCCCGAGCGAACCTTCCGCTCCATCCCGGGTACGCCCCGAAGGTGTATCTGGCCGGGCCATTCTTCACACTGGCGGAACGTTGGCTGGTTGAACGTGTGCGAAGCATCCTGGCGGGCATTGGGGCGCGAGTATTCAGCCCAATACACGACGTCGGCCCCGGCGACATCGAAGTCGCTCAGAAAGACTTGGACGGCCTCGACAGCTGCGACGTGGTGCTCGCACTTCTCGACGGCTTCGACCCAGGCACCATCTACGAGACGGGGTGGGCTGCACGGGAGAGCATCCCCATCGTCGGGTTCGCCTCCGAACAACACTCGAAAGAGACGAAGATGCTCGTCGGGATGGGCGCAGAAGTGCACAGTGACCTCACAACCGCCCTCTATCGAGCGGTGTGGGCCGGCCAGGGCCTTGCCCTCACGCCAGGGATCGACCCGGGGCGCAGCAATGTCTGACAACCAAACCGTGCTACTGCTATCTGGCGGGCTCGATTCGGCTGCTCTCGCCGCATGGAAACGGCCAGCGCTCACATTGTTCGTCGACTACGGACAGAAGCCCCGCGACGCGGAGGCCCGCGCAGCCCGCGCCGTTGCGGCGCACCTGGATCTGCCTTTCACCTCTGTCACGCTCCCACTAAGCGACCTTGGCGGCGGACTCATGCACGATGACCACCCCCTCCCTGGCGCTCCTAGTCCGGAATGGTGGCCATTTCGGAACCAGTTCCTCGCGACGGCCGGCGCCGCGGTTGCCGTGCGGCATCAATTGACACGTGTGGTGCTCGCATCCGTACGCGGAGATGGCGACCGGCATGTGGACGGGTCGCTGCCGTTCTATGAGCGCCTGGACGCGGTCACGAGTATTCAGGAGGGCGAAGTGCGGGTCGCAGCGCCGGCCATCCATCTCTCAACAGTCGAGCTGCTCCGCGAAGCCAGAGCTGAGCGCTCTCTCATCGGCTGGACGGTCTCCTGCCACCGCGCGAACCGACCATGTGGCGATTGCCCGGGTTGCTGGAAACGTGAATTGGTCCTGGCCGACTATTGGCCCTCGAGGGACACATAGATGCAACCGCCGATCCCCGCAAGCGAACGAAACACCGCCGGATTGCATGAGCTCGACGCTCAACTGCTGGCGGGCCTCTCCGTCACCGGGACGCCAGTGAGCTCACCCCTGTCACGGCTGGACCTTGCACTTCACGCTCGTCGGAGTGAGCGGCTTCCCGGACACGTGAGCGTGGAGCGCGTGCTTCACATCGTCGCCCCGCTCGTGTCGGCGACAAAGGAATGGGTCGCTGACGACGGGTATGTGGAACGGCAGACGTTCACCCCATCCGCTGGCGCTCGTCACCCACTCACTGCGCTGATCGTCCATCGAGCCGACGACGGGCCTCACCGAGCATGGGCCGTCAGCCCATCCCGAAAGCCACATCGTTTCGAGGTGACACGCCATGGTGCCGTTATCGAGACCGTGCTTGCAGCCGCCGCGGGCGCGCTGCGCACCCCGGAGCCACCGGCGACGCTGGTGGTCGTCCTCGCACGCTTCCGGCGAACGCTGTCGAAGTACGCCGACGGGCACAGTCTCGTCTGGAGAGATGCCGGGGTCTTTCTCGGTACGGCACATCTGCTCGCGACGAGCATCGGCCTGCGTTCCTGTATCGCGGGTATTGCGGAAACGACCCAGTTCCCGCTCGACGGAACCTCCGACACCCTGGTAGACGTCGGAGCCCTCACCATCGCTGAAAATGACTGAGACGACACCCATGAAGACCACCATCACGTACGAGTTTGAGTTCCATGCGGCGCACCAGCTGCTGTGGCATCCAGGACCCTGCCAGTCGATGCACGGCCACAGCTACCGCTACGAGCTGACGTTCGGGGGAGAGCTCGACGACAACGGCGTCATCGTCGACTTCGACGACATTGCTGTATTCGTGGACACCACGCTCATGGCTCGCTTCGACCACTCGTATCTCAATGAAGTACTCGACAACCCGACAGCTGAACGCATCGCCGCGGCAATCTTCCACGACGTCGATGACGCGAACCTCCCCATCACGAGCGTTCGTCTATGGGAAACGCGCACGTCGTCCGCAATCGTCACCCGCGGATGAGTGCTCAGATCCCGGTGGTGGAGACATTCGTCTCCCTCCAGGGCGAAGGACCGAGCGCCGGAGAGCCTGCACTGTTTTTAAGGCTCGGGAACTGCAACCTCAACTGCACGTGGTGTGACACGCGTCACAGCTGGGACTGGGATGCATTCGACAGGGCCGAAGAAGTTGAGAACGTCGATGCGCGAGACCTGAGCGCGAGAGTAATCCGTGAGCTCCCGGACACTGTTCACCTCCTCGTGCTCACCGGAGGAGAGCCGCTCCTGAATCAGAACGTGGTCGTTCCTGTCCTGCGCGAGATTAAAGAGCACCGGCCCGACCTGCGTGTGGAGGTCGAAACGAACGGCACCATCGCCCCGACACCGTCCCTAGTCGAACTTGTTCACCTGTTCGTGGTGAGCCCGAAGCTGCACAACTCGGGGATCGCGGAAAAAAGACGACTGCGAGTCCCCGTTCTCGCGAGATTCAGCGAAAGTCCGTCCATCCTCAAGTTTGTGGTAGCCGGCCCCGCGGACGTACAGGAAGCGGCAGATGTGGCGAGAAGCGTCGGATTTCCTGGCGACCGCGTGTGGGTGATGCCGGAGACCACGACCGCCGCCGATGTTGGTTCGTTGATAGCGGCAGTCGCACCAGCAGCGATCCGAGCAGGCTTCAAAGTCTCCTCACGCCTGCACCTGCTCGCCTGGGGCGACACGCGGGGAACCTGAGGCAGAGGGTGCCGAACTCGACGCGATATCTCTCGTCACGCCTCGTTGTAAGCCGCCACGATGTTCGCTGCGATGCGGCCGCGGTCGCTCACGGTGTAGCCGTTATCGCGCGCCCAAGAGCGGATTGCGTTGAGGTCGCCGGTCGACCGCGAGCGCGACCGCGAGGGAGTTCTGTTCGATGGAGCACGCCCCGTGCGTCGGCCCGCCGTGATGAAGGGCGCGAGGGCGTCATGCAGCTTCGCGGCGTTGGCAGAACTTAGGTCAATTTCGTAGGCCGCTCCGTCGAGTGAGAAGGCGTGTGTGCCGCCGTCTGTGATGATTGTCTCGTCGAGATCGTCGATGAGTTCGATGATGCGTCGCTGTGCCACGGGAATCCAATCGGGAAGAGCACCGCTCTGGTGCGCGTACCTGGATGATACTTATTCCCCATCGGTTGCCGCCTGAGCGCGGCCGTTTCCTCGCCAGATCTGGGAGGAAGAGAAACCTGATGCCGATTCTGGGGGTTCGCTGCGGCTACCGATTTCTGAAGTGGTCGAGAGCGCCGAGGGAGTGAATCGAGGAGACGGCGAGAAGTCCTCCCATCCATGTGGCGACAGTCTCGCCGAGAAACACCAACGCCTG
>NZ_JAGGPD010000245.1 GCF_018613995.1 Microbacterium sp. ISL-103
GCGGATGTCGGCCGGGTGCGAGGTCGTGCGGCCCGAGGGCGGCGCCTGGACCGGTGAGGGCAATCTCTCGGGCGGGGCCTATGTTCACGTCCCTGCGGGAGAGACGGTCGAGTTCGACGTGACCGAGGCCGGCGGCATCCTGCACGGTCTGATCTGGAGGCAGAAGGCCGATGTCGGAGACGTGGTGTGGGAGGTGTTCCGAGGGCGCAAGCGCCTGTGGAGCACCCGCACCCCCGCGGGAGGAACCGGCGATCGGGGGCTCACCGAAGCCGACGGAATGCTGGTGCCGCAGCTGCTGGGCGGCGATCTGCCCGCCGACGCGGTGATCGTGCGATGCACGAGTCGCGGCGACGTGCGTCTCGACGCTCTCGTGATCCAGCCCGCGGTGGCGAACGCCGTGTATGCCACGGCATCCGGCTCCGCGGTGCTCTACGCCAACGGCACGCGGCGCGACCAGCGGGTCGCGCCTCTCGCCGCCGGTGCGGGGCGCTCGTACGACGCCGACGGATCGCAGCGGGGTCAGGCCCTGCAGGGCGGGAAGGTGCGCGTGCGCGGCGGCGGGTTCACGATCACCCGGTGACGGGGTCCAGATCACCGGGCTACGGTGGCGGTGTGCCTGCGCTCTCCGTGTACGACCCGCTGCCCGACCGTCCGGCTCCCGACAACCCCGCGGGAAAGCTCGTTCTCCTGCGCCACGGCGAGACGGAGTGGTCGAGAGCCGGCCTGCACACCGGCCTCACCGACATCCCGCTCACGGCGCGGGGCGAGGATCTCGCGCGCGGTGCCGGACAGCTGGTCGCCGACTACGACTTCTCTCTCGTGCTCTCGTCGCCCCTCGAGCGCGCCCGGCGCACGGCCGAGTTGGCCGGGCTGCGCGCTGAGGTCGATCCACTGCTCGTCGAGTGGGACTACGGCGGGTACGAGGGCCGCACCACGAAGGACATCCGCGAAGAGCTCGGCTATGACTGGAGCGCCTTCACTCACGGAGTCATCCGCGGAGCGACGCCGGGCGAGACCGTCGAGGAGGTCGCAGCCCGCGCATCCCGCGTGCTCACGCGCGTTCTGCCCGCGTTGGTCGAGGGCGACGTGGCGCTGGTCGCGCACGGCCACTTCCTGCGCATCCTCACCGCGGTCTACCTGCGGCTCGCCCCGCGCTTCGGGGCTCAGATCACGCTGGATGCGGGATCGGTGTCGGTACTGAGCTTCTACCGCGAGCAGCCGGCGATCCTGACCTGGAACTACGGCCTCGAGCTGCCTCTCGCGCCGTCGGAGTCCTGACGCCGACGGGATCGCGAACGAGCGTCAGGCTGAACGGTAGATGTCGACGCTCTCGGGTTTCTGCTGCGCAGCGAGCACGATCGCGAGGATGCCCAGGCCCAGCGTGCCCGACAGCGAGGCGAGCGATCCGAGCATCTGAAGCAGATCGGCGAACCCCTGAATCGACTCAGGGCGCACGGTGACGAAGATGATCTGCGGCACCGCCCACGCCAGGGCGTAGGCGCCGAGAACCCACAGGGGCGCCCACCGCCAGGGTGAGGGCACGGTGTCGCTGCGAGCGATCTGCGCCGCGGCGACGAGGCCGGCGGCGGCAGGGACGAGCAGCGAGACGTACCCGAAGATCGTCCAGCCGCTGTCGTTCGTCGGTGCGTCCGGCATCAGCGCCCGGGAGAGCGCGAACGCGGCGAGCGGCCACAGCGCCAGGGCCGCCATCGCGGTCAGTCCGAGCGGTCGGCGTGCGACGACGCTCGCGTCGCTCGACAGACCGATCGCGAACAGCAGGATCGACGCGGCGAAGATCACGTGCGTGATGAATCGGACCGCATCCAACCCGATGAAGCTCGTCTGCAGCATCCCGGACACTCCGCAGATGATGAGTCCCGTGCCCCCGGCGATCCAGGTTCGCCGTCGATTCCGCCTGCTCATCCTTTCAGCGTATCCACGACCCGATATATACCCACGTCGGGGGGACCTCGAGATCGTCGCTCAGCTGATCTGCTGCAGCGAGAGCGCGTAGATCGTCGGGGCGCCCTCGAGATCCATCAGGATCTGCATCCCGGTGGCGGTGGTGGTGATGTCGAACGCGATGGTCACGTTCTCGCACACGATCGGCCCCGCGGCCGGTTCTTCATCGAGCTCGCTTGCGGACACCGTGATGATGCCGTCACCGCGGCAGGCGAGCTGCGCCTGGTAGGTGCCGGCCTGCTGAGACGTGAGGGTCGACCTCTGGTGTGCCGAGGTGTTCTCGCTCAGCCACCCCGAGAGGCCGGCGCTGTATCCGTCTGCGTCCGAGTTCGGCACCGCCGTCGCGGCCCAGTCCTTGATCTCGTCGACCGGCATCGGAAGCAGCGCCTCGTCGGCGTCGGCGCGGTCGGGAGCGGCGGTCGGCGCGGGTGTCGAGGCCGAGGGAGAAGGCGATCCGACCGCCGGTCCTGCGGGCTCGCCCGTGCATCCGGCGAGCGCCAGGCCCGCCACCAGGATCAGTCCGATCGTCGCCGCTCGTCTCATACCCATCCCTCCACGCTACGGATGGCTCAGGATCATGCAACCCCCTCGATTCCGACACGCCATTCTTTTGAGTTACTCAAAATAGACGCTAGAGTCGAGGCATGGAGACAGAACTCGACTCGGCACTTCGCGGTGCCGGGCTGCGTGCGACCGCGGGCCGCGTCGCCGTTCTCGAGGCATTGGAATCCATGGCCCACACCGATGCGGAGCGGGTCTTCCGCGCCGTCTCCGAAGTGCTTCCGACGACGTCGATCCAGTCGGTGCACAACATCCTCGCGGACCTGACGACGGCGGGCCTGCTCCGCCGGATCGAACCGGCAGGCTCCGCGGCGCTCTACGAGCGGCGCATCGACGACAACCATCACCACATCGTCTGCACCGAATGCGGTGCGATCGGCGATGTGGACTGCGTCGTCGGCGAAGCGCCGTGCCTCACCCCGTCTTCGGCGGGGGGATTCACCGTCCAGACAGCAGAAGTGACCTTCTGGGGCCTGTGCCCCAGTTGCCAGAACGCCGCGCAATAGCATCCGACGTCGACCCCGGGCACCCGGGTGATCGTCGTGCCTGTGTGCAGAAGGAGAAGAACATGACCGATCCATCGACCACCACCCAGACGGGCACCCCCGTCGCGAGCGACGCCCACTCGCTCACCGTCGGAGCAGACGGCCCCACCGTTCTGCACGACCGCTACCTCGTCGAGAAGCTCGCGTCGTTCAACCGCGAGCGCGTGCCGGAGCGCAACCCCCACGCCAAGGGCGGCGGAGCCTTCGGAACCTTCACCGTCACCGAAGACGTGTCGGCCTACACCCGTGCCGCGGCCTTCCAGCCCGGCGCTCAGAGCGAGACGCTGCTGCGCTTCTCGTCGGTCGCCGGCGAGCAGGGTTCGCCCGACACCTGGCGCGACGTGCGCGGCTTCGCGCTGCGTTTCTACACGCCCGAGGGCAACCTCGACATCGTCGGAAACAACACCCCGACCTTCTTCCTGCGCGACGCCATGAAGTTCCCCGACTTCATCCACTCGCAGAAGCGCCTGGGCGACTCGGGTCTGCGCGACGCCGACATGCAGTGGGACTTCTGGACTCTCTCGCCCGAGTCCGCCCACCAGGTCACCTACCTCATGGGCGACCGCGGTCTGCCGCGCAGCTGGCGCCACATGAACGGCTACGGCTCGCACACCTACCAGTGGGTCAACGCCGCAGGTGAGCGCTTCTGGGTGCAGTACCACTTCCTCTCGAAGCAGGGCGTCGAGGCGATGAGCGCCGAAGAGGCCGAGAAGCTCGCCGGGTCGGATGCCGACTACTACCGCCGCGACCTGTTCGACGCGATCGCGAACGGCGACGCCCCCTCGTGGGACGTCTACGTGCAGGTCATGCCCTACGACGAGGGCAAGACCTACCGCTTCAACCCGTTCGACCTGACGAAGACCTGGTCGAAGAAGGACTACCCGCGCATCAAGGTCGGCACGTTCACGCTCGACCGCAACCCGCAGAACTTCTTCGCCGAGATCGAGCAGGCCGCGTTCTCGCCCGGCAACCAGGTTCCCGGCACCGGCATCTCGCCCGACAAGATGCTCATGGCTCGCGTGTTCGCCTACTCGGATGCTCAGCGCTACCGCATCGGTGCGAACTACAACCAGCTGCCGGTCAACCAGCCGCACGCGGCCGAGGTGCGCAACTACATGCACGAGGGCCAGATGCAGTACAAGTTCAACCCGGCCGAGCACCGCGTCTACACGCCGAACTCGTACGGCCCGGCCGGCGGCCCGACCGCCGATCCTGCCGCAGGTGTCGAGGCGAGCTGGGAGTCGGACGGCGAGCTGATCCGCGCCGCCGCGACCCTGCACCTCGACGACGACGACTTCGGTCAGGCGGGCACGCTGTACCGCACGGTCTTCGATGACGAGCAGCGCGCGCGCTTCCTCGAGACGCTGACCGGTCAGGGCCAGGGCATCACGATCGACGCGATCCGCGAGCGGTTCTTCCAGTACTGGACGAACGTCGACGCCTCGCTGGGTGACGCTCTGCGCGCTCGCTTCTGAGTCGCATCCGCTGACGACCGAGACCCATCGTCCCCTCGGGGCCGGTGGGTCTCGGCGTATCCGGGCATCACAGGGGAGGACAATGGATGCCGTGGCTGTTCCTCTCTCCGACCTGACCAGCATGCCCGAGCCCCAGCAGGTGCACGCCGCTGACGGCACCCGTCTCGCGACGTACACCTGGGGCGAGATCGACGCACCCGTGGTGGTGATCGTGCACGGCTTCGCGTCGAGCGCCCGTGACACCTGGGTGCTCACGGGGTGGGTGCGCGAGCTCACCAGAGCCGGGTACCGGGTGCTGGCGCTCGACCAGCGCGGCCATGGGCTCAGCGAGAAGCCGCATCAGCCCGACGCCTACGGCATCCGCACACTCGCGACCGATGTCGAGACGGTCATGGACACGTATCTGGTCGACGAGGCCGTCTACGTCGGGTACTCGCTGGGTGCGCGAGTGGGCTGGGAGGTCGTGCGCGATCTGCCGCACCGCATCGGACGCGCCGTGCTCGGCGGGGTTCCCGACGGCATCCCGCTCGCCCGGCTCGATCTCGATCAGGTGCGCGCATACCTGGCAGACGGCACGCCCGTCTCGGATCCGACCACGCAGAACTACATCACACTGACCGAGCGCGTGCCCGGCAACGACCTCGGCGCGCTCGTCGCGCTGGCCGAGGGGATGCGGTCGTCGCGGACGATCGACCCGGATCCGTCGAACGCCCCCGCGAGCCCGATCCTGTTCGCGACGGGGTCGAAGGATGCGATCATCGAGGGCTCCCGCGCCCTGGCGTCGGCTGCCCCTCAGGGAAGGTTCTTCGAGATCCCCGATCGCAACCACTTCAATGCGCCGGGATCCCGTGCGTTCAAGGAAGCCGCGCTCGGGTTCCTGGCCGAGAACTGACCGCAGGCACGAGAAGAGCCCCCCGTCTCGGTGAGACGAGGGGCTCTCGGGATGACGGTCAGACCGTCGCGTTCTCTTCGCGCTTCGGCAGCACCCATCCCGCGCGCGGGAAGTGGCAGGTGTAGCCGTTCGGGTACTTGAGCAGGTAGTCCTGGTGCTCTTCTTCGGCCTGCCAGAACGGGCCCGCGGGCTCGATCGTGGTCACGGCCTTGGCCGGCCACAGACCCGAGGCGTCGACGTCGGCGATGGTGTCGCGTGCGACCGTCTCCTGCTCGGGGCTGAGCGGGAAGATCGTCGAGCGGTAGCTCGATCCGACGTCGTTGCCCTGACGGTCCTTCGTCGACGGGTCGTGGATCTGGAAGAAGAAGGCGAGGATGTCGCGGTACGTCGTCTTCGTGGGGTCGAAGACGATCTCGACGGCCTCGGCGTGACCGGGGTGGTTGCGGTACGTCGCGTGGTCGTTGCTGCCGCCGGTGTAGCCGACACGGGTGTCGAGCACGCCGGGCTGGCGGCGGATGAGGTCTTCCATGCCCCAGAAGCAGCCGCCGGCGAGAACGGCGGTCTCGGTGCCGGGGGTGCGAGTGATGATTCCGGTGTCAGTCATGAGTTCTCCTCAGAGTTCGGGGTGGCGAAGAGGTGACGGTAGCGACCGTACCCCTCATCTTCCAGGCTGTCAGCCGGGATGAAACGCAGGGCGGCCGAGTTCATGCAGTATCGAAGCCCTCCTGCGTCTCGGGGTCCGTCGTCGAAGACGTGCCCGAGGTGGCTGTCGGCACCGCTGGATCGTGCCTCGGTGCGCTTCATCCAGAGCGTGCGGTCGGTGCGGGTGTTCACCGCGTCGGCCTCGATGGGCTTGGTGAAGCTCGGCCAGCCGGTGCCGCTGTCGAACTTGTCAGTCGACGAGAACAGCGGCTGGCCCGAGACGACGTCGACGTAGATGCCGTCGTCGTGGGTGTTCCAGTACGCGTTGCGGAAGGGCGGCTCGGTCGCGTCCTCCTGCGTCACCTCGTACTGCAGATGCGTGAGGTCGCTGACCGCCGCGGGGTTCTTGCTGTACTCGTTCGACATGATCTGTCTCCTTGTCCGACGCGGCTGGCTGCAGCGTCATAGAGAAGAACCAGCGGCACCCCGGATTTGGTCCCGCGGGACTGTGAGCGGGCTGTGAGTTTGCGCGCAGTCGATAGAGTTGCTCCGCTACATACACAACAGGGAGACGCACATGTCGGTTGGACTGCTCGCCGTCGTCGATGACATTCTCAGCGCGGCGATGAAGGCGTCGGCCAAAGCCGCCGGTGTCGTGATCGACGACGCCGCGGTGACCCCGCAGTACGTGCAGGGAATCACTCCCGCCCGGGAGCTGCCGGTCGTTGCGAAGATCGCCGTCGGGTCGCTCGCGAACAAGTTCCTCATCATCATCCCGATCGCTCTGCTGCTCACCGCCTTCGCACCGTGGGTGCTGCCGTACCTGCTGATCCTGGGTGGCGCGTACCTGTGCTTCGAAGGCGCAGAGAAGGTGCTCGAATGGTTCGGCGTGCAGCACGGCCATGCCGACGAGAGCGCGCGCAACGAGAACAAGCTCGTCTGGGGTGCGGTGCGCACCGACCTGATCCTGTCGACCGAGATCATGCTGATCTCGCTGGCGAACCTCGAGGCCGGACTCGACATCTGGACCACCCTCGCGATCCTCGCCGTGATCGCCCTGCTCATGACCGGGGTCGTCTACGGCGCCGTCGCCCTGCTCGTGAAGATCGACGACATCGGTCTGAAGATGGCCAAGAACCCCTCCAAGCGCGTCCGCCACACGGGCACACGCATCGTGCGCTCGATGCCGGGAGTGTTCCGCTTCATCAGCATCCTCGGCACCGTCGCGATGCTGTGGGTCGGTGGACACCTGCTGCTCGTGAACCTCGGCGAAGTGGGTGTGCACTTCGGCGCCGACATCCTGCACGGCATCGAGCACTTCCTCGAGCCGGCCGGTGGCGTCATCGTCTGGATCGGCGACACCCTGTTCTCGGCGATCGCCGGCCTCATCGCCGGTCTGATCATCGTCGGGATCATCCTGGGCATCGGTCGCCTCGTC
>NZ_JAGGPD010000246.1 GCF_018613995.1 Microbacterium sp. ISL-103
GCTCCCTGCGCGCGATGGCTGCGCTCCTGGTCGGGATCGTCGCCGGCTACCTCCTGTCGGATCAGATCATGGAGATCGTGCGTGCGCCCATCACGGCGCTCGCCGAATCGCGCGATGCGAGCCTGAACTACGACAGCATCACCGGCGCATTCGACCTGAAGCTCAAGATCGCGCTCTTCGCCGGCGTCGCCCTGTCGAGCCCGGTCTGGATGTACGAGCTGCTCGCCTTCATCGCCCCTGGGCTCGAGCGCCGCGAGAAGAAGTACGCCTTCGGGTTCGTCGCGGCATCCGTCCCTCTGTTCGCCAGCGGATGCGTCGTCGGGTTCCTTCTCTTCCCCCACATGGTGCAGCTGCTCGCGGGTTTCGCCTCGACACAGGACAGCACCCTGCTCCAGGCCTCCTACTACGTCGATTTCATCCTCAAGATCGTGCTCGCCACCGGCGTCGCGTTCGTGCTGCCGGTGTTCCTGGTGATGCTGAATCTTCTCGGCCTGCTGCCGGCACGCTCCATCGCGCGCTCCTGGCGGATCGTCGTCGTCGCGATCGTCCTCTTCAGTGCGATCGTGACACCGGCCGCCGACGTGCTGTCGATGTTCCTGATCGCCGTTCCGATGACCGTGCTGTTCCTCGTGGCGCTGCTGATCGCGTGGCTTCACGACCGCGCCGCGGACCGGCGGTCCGCCGCGGTGACCGCGCGAGCGGACGGGTGATGACCGTGTTGGGACTCACTGTCGAGAAGCTGTTCGTGGTCGCTCTGATCGCCGCCGTGATCATCGGACCGCGTCGGCTGCCCGCATACGCGTCGCGACTCGGACAGCTCATTGCTCGAGTCACCGTGCTGGTCGCAGACGCGGCGCGGCGGGCGGAGCAGGAGACGGGGGTCGCATCGATCCGCGAGGACTGGACCGCTCTCGACCCCCGCCGATACGACCCGCGTCGCATCATCCGCGAGGCCTGGGCTGCCGGGGAGACGGATGCGGCAGAGGTCGCCCCCGAAGCGATCGGGTCCCCGCTCGGCGCGTGGGTGGTCACCGGTTCTTCCGCCCATCCGCGACGTGTCTGGGTTCCGACCGACAGCTGAACCGCGCGCTGTGCGCGACGACCTGCTAGACTGAGCAAGCAACGTGTGTTCTGGCCCCCCTCTAGGCCACCACGAAGCCACTGATCAGGGCCATCACGGACCAAGCGCATCGATGCGCGCGGTATCCGCCCTCGGTCTCACATCTTGCGGGTCGCGACAGCGCGTGCCCGTCACACAGCAATGAGTATGACCATGAGCATGACCACTTTTCCTCCTTCCGATCCGTTGACCTGGAAACAGGCCGACACCGACGTGCACGTCGCGACCCGCGCCGGCGAATTCGCCGGTTTCGTCGAGTTCGACGGCACCACCCACCTCGCCCGCGATCAGCGGGGTACGGAGCTCGGCTCGTTCGAGTCCCTCGACGATGCCCGCGACGCCCTGGAGGGCGCGAACACGCCTGAACGGCGCCCGTCGGCGTTCTCGCGGCGGCTGCGTCAGGTGCTGCGGCGCGGCCCGCATCGGGCGCGCGCCTGACCATCGCCTGTGACGTGCCACAGAGTCGTCACAGAGTCCGCGACGTATTCCCCACAGCGCATGTGCGGGGGGTTATGTTGAGGTAAGCGTTGGGCGATCTGCCTTGGGCTTTCCACAGCTCAAGGGCTCCAATCGACAGGAGAGCAACATCTCCATTTCACAGGTCGAAAAGACCGCAGCCACGCTCGGACCGGTACGTCAGACGTATTCCGGCAACGCAGACATCCCCCCGATGACGCACGCCTACAAGCAGGTGTCGCAGGTCGTGAAGGAAACCGGCCTCCTGCAGCGCGCCGGATGGTTCTACATCTTCGTGGCCGCCGGCCTCGCCGTCGCCCTCGGAGGAGTCGTCACCGGCTTCATCCTGCTCGGTGACAGCTGGTTCCAGCTGCTCATGGCGGCAGCTCTCGGCATCATCCTCACGCAGGTGGCGTTCCTCGCCCATGAGGCCGCCCACCGTCAGATCCTCTCGTCGGGCCCCGCGAACTTCCGCCTCGCCCGCATCCTCGCCGCCGGTGTCGTCGGCATCAGCTACTCCTGGTGGGATTCGAAGCACACCAAGCACCACGGCAACCCGAACCAGGTCGGCAAGGACCCCGACATCGAGGTCGACACGATCTCGTTCCTCGAGACGGATGCTGCGCAGTCGCGAGGCATCGTGCGTCTGATCACGCGCAAGCAGGGCTGGCTGTTCTTCCCGCTGCTCACGCTCGAGGGACTCAACCTGCACTACCTGGGTGTCAAGCACCTGGTGACGAGCAAGAAGGCCAAGGGACGCTGGATCGAGCTGGGGCTGATCGCCCTGCGGTTCGCGATCGTCCTGATCCCGGTCTTCCTGATGCTGCCGCTCGGCATGGCGTTCGCCTTCATGGGCGTGCAGCTCGCCGTCTTCGGTGTCTACATGGGCGCATCGTTCGCCCCGAACCACAAGGGCATGCCGATCATCGATCCGAGCGCCCGCCTCGACTTCTTCTCGAAGCAGGTGCGCACCTCGCGCAACATCCGCGGCGGATGGTGGGCCACGTGGCTCATGGGCGGTCTCAACTACCAGGTCGAGCACCACCTGTTCCCGAACATGCCGCGCCCGCACCTCTCGAAGGCCCGTGAGATCGTGCGCGATTACTGCATCGCCAACGACGTGCCGTACACCGAGACCAGCCTCGGCCGGTCGTACGCGATCGTCATCGAGTACCTGAACCGCGTCGGACTCGCCGCCGGCGCCGATCCCTTCGACTGCCCCGAAGCCTCGCAGTTCGGCCGCGCGTAGACGACGAACCCGAACGAACGGCCCCCTCCGTCAGGAGGGGCCGTTCGCGTATGGCGGCGGGTCTCAGTCGCGTCGGATCCAGCGGAACGTCGCACGGCTG